>NZ_JBMDIW010000010.1:0-179110 GCF_057808875.1 Caulobacter sp. FG7 | reverse complement strand
ACCACGGTGCCGCGGCCCGAGATCGAGAACACGTCTTCGACCGGCATCAGGAAGGCCTGGTCGATCGGGCGTTCCGGCTGCGGGATGTAGGCGTCGACCGAAGCCATCAGCTCGAGGATCTTCTCTTCGCCGATGTTGGCGTCGCGGTTTTCCACGGCGGCCAGGGCCGAACCCTTGGTGATCGGAATGTCGTCGCCCGGGAACTGGTAGGACGACAGCAGCTCACGAACTTCCATTTCGACGAGCTCGAGCAGCTCTTCGTCGTCGACCATGTCGACCTTGTTCATGAACACGACCAGGGCCGGCACGCCGACCTGACGGGCCAGCAGGATGTGCTCGCGGGTCTGCGGCATCGGGCCGTCGGCGGCCGACACGACCAGGATCGCGCCGTCCATCTGGGCAGCGCCCGTGATCATGTTCTTCACGTAGTCGGCGTGGCCGGGGCAGTCGACGTGAGCGTAGTGACGGTTGGCCGTCTCGTACTCGACGTGAGCCGTGTTGATCGTGATGCCGCGGGCCTTTTCTTCCGGCGCAGCGTCGATGTCGGCGTAGTTCTTGGCGGTCGCGCCGCCCGACTTCGCCAGCGTAATCGTGATCGCGGCCGTCAGCGTCGTCTTGCCATGGTCAACGTGACCGATGGTGCCGATGTTGCAGTGCGGCTTATTACGTTCGAACTTTTCCTTGGCCATTTTCTTAGCTCCAGGACCCCAGAGGGGCCTTTGGTTGAACTTCTGGGGTTTGGCGGGCGGATCCGAAGACCCGCCCTACTCTTCCGCTAAACGCTTCGTCCGGAGACGAAAAGCTTAGGCGTACTTCTTGATCACTTCGTCGGCGACGTGTTGCGGCACCGGATCGTAGTGGTCGTAGACCATGCTGAACTGGGCGCGGCCTTGCGACATGCCGCGCAGGGTGTTCACGTAGCCGAACATGTTGGCCAGCGGGACGAAGGCGTTCACGACGGTGGCGTTACCGCGCATGTCCTGACCCTGGATCATGCCGCGACGGCTGTTCAGGTCGCCGATGACCGAACCCAGGTACTCTTCCGGGGTCACGACCTCGACCTTCATGATCGGCTCGAGCAGCTTCGGAGCGCCCTTTTCGCGCAGCTCCTTGAAGGCGGCGCGCGAGGCGATTTCGAAGGCCAGGACCGACGAGTCGACGTCGTGGAACTTGCCGTCGGTCAGGGTCGCCTTGAAGTCGATCAGCGGGAAGCCGGCCAGCAGGCCGTTGTCCTTGACCGATTCCAGGCCCTTCTGGACGCCCGGGATGTATTCCTTCGGCACAGCGCCGCCGACGATCGAGTTTTCGAACACGAAGCCCGAACCCGGCTCGCCCGGTTCGAAGGTGATCATGACGCGGGCGAACTGGCCCGTACCACCGGTCTGCTTCTTGTGCGTGTAGTCGATGTCGACCTTGCGGCCCAGCGATTCACGATAGGCGACCTGCGGCGCGCCGATGTTGGCTTCGACCTTGTAGGTGCGCTTCAGGATGTCGATCTTGATGTCGAGGTGCAGCTCGCCCATGCCCTTCAGGATCGTCTGGCCCGACTCGAAGTCGGTCGAGACGGTGAAGGACGGATCTTCGGCGGCCAGCTTCTGCAGGGCGACGCCCAGCTTTTCCTGGTCGGCCTTCGACTTGGGCTCGACGGCGATCTCGATGACCGGGGCCGGGAATTCCATGCGCTCCAGGATCACCGGCGACTTCAGCGGATCGCACAGGGTGTCGCCCGTGCGGGTTTCCTTGAGGCCGGCCAGGGCGACGATGTCGCCGGCGTAGGCTTCCTTGATGTCTTCGCGGTTGTTGGAGTGCATGAGCAGCATGCGGCCGACCCGCTCGCGCTTGTCGCGCGTCGAGTTCAGCAGGCTCATGCCGGTTTCCATCTTGCCCGAGTAGAGGCGGCAGAAGGTCAGCGAACCAACGAAGGGGTCGTCCATGATCTTGAACGCCAGAACCGACAGCGGCTCTTCGTCCGAGGCCTTGCGAACGATCTCTTCTTCGGTCTTGAAGTCGATGCCCTTGGTCGGCGGGATGTCGACCGGCGACGGCAGGTAGTCGACGACGGCGTCGAGCAGGGGCTGGACGCCCTTGTTCTTGAAGGCCGAGCCGCAGAGGATCGGGTAGAAGGCGCCGGTCAGCACGGCCTTGCGGATGCACTTCTTGATGGTTTCTTCCGAGGGCTCTTCGCCGCCCAGATAGGCTTCCATCGCGTCATCGTCGAGCTCGACGGCGTTCTCGACCAGGTAGGCGCGCGCTTCCACGGCCTTGTCCAGCAGGTCGGCCGGAATCTCTTCGTCGCGATAGGTCGCGCCCAGACCGTCGTTGTCCCAGACCACGGCCTTCATGCGGACCAGGTCCACGAGGCCCTTCAGGTTCGATTCCGAACCGATCGGGAACTGGATCGGCACGGCCTTGGCGCCGAGGCGGTCGCGGATCGACTCGACCGACTTGTCGAAGTCGGCGCCGATCTTGTCCATCTTGTTGACGAACACGATCCGCGGAACCTTATACTTGTCGGCCTGGCGCCAGACGGTTTCGGTCTGCGGCTCGACGCCGGCGTTGCCGTCCAGCACCGTCACGGCGCCGTCGAGGACGCGCAGGCTGCGTTCGACTTCGATGGTGAAGTCGACGTGCCCGGGGGTGTCGATGATGTTGAGGCGCTTGTCGTTCCAGAAAGCGGTCGTCGCGGCCGACGTGATGGTGATGCCGCGCTCTTGCTCCTGCTCCATCCAGTCCATGGTCGCGGCGCCGTCGTGGACTTCGCCGATCTTGTGGGACTTACCGGTGTAATACAGGATCCGCTCGGTCGTCGTCGTCTTGCCCGCGTCGATGTGGGCCATGATGCCGAAGTTGCGGTAGTCTTCGATTTTATGCGTGCGGGGCATAGCGATCGCTCTGCGAAACGGGGCGGCCCTGACGGACACGACCGGGATTTAAACGTGCGGCGCGGGCGGTTTATCGCAAACCGCCCGCGCCTGAAAGGGTGCTGGTAAGAAAGCTTACCAGCGGTAGTGCGAGAAGGCCCGGTTGGCTTCAGCCATCTTGTGGGTGTCTTCGCGCTTCTTCACGGCGGTGCCGCGGTTGTTCGAAGCGTCGAGCAGCTCACCAGCCAGCTTTTCGGTCATGGTGTTTTCACCGCGCTTGCGAGCGGCGGTCACCAGCCAACGGATGGCCAGGGCGCGGCGACGGTCCGGACGGACCTCAACCGGCACTTGGTACGTGGCGCCGCCGACGCGGCGCGAACGGACTTCGATCGCCGGGGCGACGTTGTCCAGGGCGGAGTGGAAGGTTTCAAGCGGACCTTGGTCCTTGCGCTTGGCTTCCAGGATATCGAAGGCGCCGTAGATGATGTTTTCGGCGACGGCTTTTTTGCCTTCGTACATCACGTAGTTCATGAACTTCGTGACAACCAGATCCCCAAACTTGGGGTCCGGCAGGACTTGACGCTTCTCGGCGCGACGGCGGCGGGACATTCTTCTTCTTCCTTACTTCGGACGCTTGGCGCCGTAGAGCGAACGACGCTGCTTACGATCCTTGACACCTTGGGTGTCGAGGACGCCGCGCAGGATGTGATAGCGGACGCCGGGCAAGTCCTTGACGCGGCCGCCGCGGATGAGCACCACCGAGTGCTCCTGCAGGTTGTGGCCTTCGCCCGGGATGTAGCACACGGCTTCGATGCCGGTGGTCAGACGGACCTTGGCGACCTTACGCAGAGCCGAGTTCGGCTTCTTCGGGGTCGTCGTGTAGACGCGGGTGCAGACGCCGCGACGTTGGGGGCAGCCCTTCAGGGCGGGCACCTTGTTCCGGACCGGCTTCGGAGAGCGCGGCTTGCGGATGAGCTGGTTGACGGTAGGCATTAAGTCTCTGCTCTGATGGAAGCGTGTGCCTTTCGGCCGAGGCGCTTCAGGGTCCTTGTTGTTCTTCTTTCCGGCTTCAAGGCTCCGGTTGGAGACCCGATAAACACGAAACTCGCCGGGACGCGGAAAGCGTTCCGGCGGGCCTGCCGTCGGTTAAGGGACGGACGCTCATCAGGACGGGCGCAAGACCCACCTCGAAAAGAGCGCGGAACCTACTCGCGAAGGGGCTCCACGTCAATCGTCGCCTTCTGCGTCGGTTAATGGGACGTTTACTCGTCCCGCGAGACGGTCACGCTTTCGCCATGAGCGATCGCCAGCCTGGGCTCGCAACCTTCCCTTGTCGTCGAGTCCCTCGTGGTCGAAGCCGCCGCGCGATCCATAACCCTTCTGCTGGATCGCCCCGTCGAAGCCAAGCCCGACAAGCGGTTCTGGGCCGTGGCGGGCGGATCGGCGGCCGTGCACCTGGCGGTGCTGGCCTGGCTGGCCCTGCCCGCGCGGGAGGTGTTTCCCGACCAGGACACGGTGTCGACCGTGACCATCGACCTGATGACGGACACGCCGCGCGAGACCCCGCGGGAAGCGGCGAACGCCGCCCCGGCGGCGGCGGCCAGCCCCCTGCCGATTCCACGCGAGGCCCGGCGACCGGCGCCGACGGGAATCGCCCCCTCCCCGTTCGTGGCCTCCCCCTCGGCTGGGCGACGCGACCGCGGCGCCTCGGACCATCCCGCGCCCCTGCCCGCCGCCCAGCCCGGCGGCGACCTGAAGGCGGCCCTGCGCGGCAGCGGCACCGGCTGCGCCAACGACCGGGCCGTGGGCCTCAACCGGCGCGAACGCGAGCGCTGCGACGAGCGCTGGGGCGAGGCCGCCCGCAAGGCGCCGGAATACGCAGCCCCCATCGAAGCCGGAAAGCGCCGCGACTTCGACATCCAGTCGCTGCGGCAGGAGGCCGCCCGCGCCTATCGCGACGCGCCCATGGGCCCCGGCGTCGACCACCGGAGTCGTGACGGCCCCGGCCGGGGCAAGGACATTCCGATGGTCGGCGGCCTGGAGCAGGACGGCCTGGGCCGCCAGCGAGACGCCACGCAGCAGAAGCTGCGCCTGCTTGAGATGCAGCAGAAGAAGAAGGACTAGCGCGGATCGACATTCATCGAGGGTCGCCCCCAATCCGTTCTTCCCCGCGAAGGCGGGGACCCAAGCGGAGGTTGCGGGTCGCTCTCGGCCGCGCCGTCTACCGAAATTCAGCTTGGATCCCCGCCTTCGCGGGGAAACTCGGTGAGAAACGACCAAAGCTGCTGGATGTCGATCCAGCGCCGGTCAACCACGCACACTTGGGCCCCGGCGCGCTCCCCGCCCTTCTCTACCGCGTCACGGGCAGGCGCCGGGCCAGGAACTGCTCGGTCGCTTCCAGCATGCGAGTGCGCGAGGCCGAGTTGGTCAGGTAGTGGTCGTCCTTCTCCAGCGCGAGGGTCTCGACCGGCCGGCCGGCCGCCTGCAAGGCGTCGCGCATGCGTTCGGACTGGGCCGGCAGCACGGTGGTGTCGCGTTCGCCCCAGACCAGCAGCACCGGCGGCGTGGCCTTGCCGACCTGCCGGGCCGGCGAGATCGAGGTCAGGGCGGTCGGATCGCCGGCGGTCGAGCCCATGACCTGGCGCCAGTAGCGGAACGAGTCGGAGTCCTTGCCGTAGGCGGTGACCGTCTCGCCCAGGGCCTGCGGCAGGTCCGAGACGCCGTTCACCGAGACCGCGCAGCGATAGGCCTCCGGGTGGAGGGTCGCGCCGGCCAGGGCCGAATAGCCGCCGAAGCTGGCGCCGACGATGCAGACGCGGGCCGGGTCGACCACGCCCTCGGCCGCCAGGCTGGCGATCCCGTCCAGCAGGTCGGTCTGGATCTTGCCGCCCCATTCGCGCTCGCCGGCCTTCTCGAAGGCGTCGCCGAAGCCGGAGGAGCCGCGGAACTGGGGCTGCAGCACGGCGTAGCCACGGGTGGCCAGGAACTGGGCCCACCAGTCGAAGTCGAAGCCGTCACGGGTGGCGGGCCCGCCGTGCGGCATGACGATCAGCGGCAGCTTGCCGCCCGCGGCCGGCGCGCCGGGCGGCAGGGTCAGGTAGGCGGGGATCTCCAGGCCGTCGCGCGCCTTGTAGGTCAGCCAGCGGGTCTGGCCCAGGGCCTGGTCCTTGAGCTCGGGATACTCCTCGCCCAGCGGCGATATCTCCTTGCGGGTCTTGTCGAAGAGATACCAGGTCGCCGGCGCCGACGGCGAGGTCATGCGGGCGACGAAGCGCGTGCGATCCTTCGACCAGCCGGTGAGCAGCACGTCGCGTCCCTTGAAGGCCCGCGACAGCGCGCCGTGCACGCTCGCCAGCTGCGGATCGAGCCATTCGTACACCGGACGCTCGCCACCCGAGACGATGGCTGCCGGCGTGGTCAGGTGAGCGTCGCGCAGCAGGCCCACGTCCTGGTTGGTCACCGACTTGCCGACCAGCTCCGGCTCGCCCCCGGCCAGGCGGATGCGAACCACCTGGGAGACACCGTCGGCGCCCTTGCGGACCATGAACGCCGCGTCCTCGGCGTCGGAATAGCCCAGATAGCTGTCGTCGCGGTCGGCGCTGGCCAGCGGCCGCCACTGCTTCTGGCCCTTGGCGCGGGCGTAGATGCTGACCTTGTGGCTGATGATGTCCTCGTCGATGCGCACACGGGCCTCGCCGTCGGCGTCGACGCTCCAGCGCTTGGTGTCGGGCGTGCCGCGCTCGGCGACATTGCCGCGCCCCTTGGCCACGTCCACGCGCCACAGGGTCCAGACCAGCGGATTGAGCACGCCCTTGCGGACCAGGCGGGTGCCCAGGTTGCCCTCGCCGTTGTCGACCACCTGGTCCAGCCCCAGCACCAGGGCCTTGGGCTTGTCGCCGTCGACCACGCCCAGCACCGGCTGGCTCAGCGCGTAGGCCGACGGGTTGTCGCCCTCGAGCAGGGTCGAGACCACCTTGCCCTTGTTGTCGACGACGACGTTGCGCTCGAAGCGGTAGGCGTTGCGCGGACCCGTGCTCTGCCAGTAGGCCGCGCGGACCAGCAGGTAGTTCTCGCCGACCCAGCGCACGTCCATGGTCTGGACGTCGCCCAGGGACAGCTGCACCTCGCCTGGCTTGTCGATGGTGGCGAAGCGGACGGTGCGCGCCGCCGGCGCGCCCCCGAGGATGGCCAGTTGGTCCCCGGCCGACGACATGGCGACATCCTGCACCCCCGGCAACCGGCCGAAGGCCGAGGCCGGCGGCGGCGGCGGCGGCGGCGACTGGGCCCGCGCCCCCTGGAAGGCGACAAGCGACAGCACGGCCGCAACACCGATTTTAGAAAGCACACTCGCCCCCGAGAACACGCGTCAAGCGACACTTCGCCAGCCGCACACACTCAAGGCGATACCGCCCGGGCGCGTCAAGCCCAAGGCCGAGCTTGAAGTCAGCCCGCGCGGCGCAGCGTCGAAGAAGACACCTGCGAGGTGCGGAAGCGCGCCACCATGCCCGACAGCTCGTCGGCGGCCGTGACCAGGTTGCGGCTGTCGCCGGCCGAGCGGCTGATCAGGGCCGCGTTGCGCTGGGCGCCCTGGTCCATCTGGTTCACCGCGGTGTTGACCTGCGACAGGCCCACGGACTGCTCCTGGGCGCCGGCCGCGATCTGGCTGACGATGCCGTCGATGGCCTCGACCTGGGCGACGATCTTCTGCAGGGCCTCGCCCGTGCGGCCGACCAGCTTCACGCCGGCTTCGACCTGGCGGGCGCTGTCGGCGATGTGGACCTTGATCTCCTTGGCGGCCTCGGCCGAGCGCTGGGCCAGGGCGCGGACTTCCTGGGCCACGACCGCGAAGCCCTTGCCGGCGTCGCCGGCGCGAGCCGCCTCGACGCCCGCGTTCAGGGCCAGGAGGTTGGTCTGGAAGGCGATCTCGTCGATCACGCCAACGATCTGGCCCACCTGGTGCGACGAGGCCTCGACCCCGCCGATGGCGGCGATGGTGTCCTCGACGACCGTGCGCGAACGGCCGGCCTCGGTCTGGGCCTCGCGAACGGCCATGTGGGCCCCGCGAGCGCCCTCGGCGGTGCGGCGGACGGTGACGGTGATCTCTTCCAGGGCTGCGGCCGTCTCTTCCAAGCTGGCGGCCTGCTGTTCGGTGCGGTCGGAGATGTCGGACGAGGCGTCAGCGATGCTGCCGGCGCCGGCGTTGAGGGCGCCGACGGCGTCGACCACCGAGCTCATCGCCGCTTCCAGGCGTTCGACGGCCTGGTTGAAGTCGCTGCGCAGGCCCTCGTAGTCGTGGGCGAAAGGCTGGTCGAGGCGGACCGTCAGGTCGCCGTCCGACAGGCGGCCCAGCCCCCGGGCCAGGCTTTCGACCACCTGGTTCTGCTCGCGGGCCGAGCGGGCGTCGCGGGCCTGGGCGGCGGCGCGGTCGGCCTCGGCCTGGTCACGGTCGCTGGCGGCGTCGGCCTCGATGCGGCGCTTGGCTTCGGCGTCGTCGCGGAAGGCGTGGACGGCGTCGGCCATCAGGCCGATGTCGTCGCGGCGGCCGGCGAACGGCAGGGCGACGTTCAGGTCGCCCTTCATCAGCCGGGCCATGGCCTCGCGCAGGGTCTTCAGCGGCGACAGCTGGCGGCGGACCGTCAGCACCGAGGCCACGCCCCCGGCCATGCCCAGCAGCACGCCGGCCACGCCCAGCCAGGCCAGCTGGCGATAGACGGGTCCGAAATAGATGTCCTTGGGCACGCCGACGAACATCACGCCGATCACCTGGCCCGAAGCGTCCTTGATCGGGTCGTAGGCCACGAAGTAGTCGCGCTTGAGGATCTTGGTCTCGCCGCGATAGGCCTCGCCGCGACCGAGCACGGCGTCGTAGACCGGGCCCTGGGCCAGGCTGGTGCCGACGGCGCGCGAGCCGTCCGGCTTCTCGACATTGGTGCTGATGCGCTTGTCGCCCGCGAACACAGTGGCAACGCCGCCGGCCAGGGCCTTGACGCGATCGACGCCGGCCAGGTCGCCGTTCAGCACGTGGTCGCCGACCAGCAGCTGGTCGCCCTCGCGGCGGAAGTTCTGGCCCTGCCGTCCGATGACGTCCCAGGCCACGCGCATGCTGGTTTCCTGCTGGGCCACGGCCTGGCGCTTGGCGAAGCCGAGCGAGCTCCAGGCGACCACGGCGAGCAGCCCGGCCAGGAGGACGGCGAAGGCGGCGGCGATGGTCAGGCTGACCTTGGTGGAGATGTCCGAGCGCATGGAGTCCGGGGCGAGAGGAAGGAATTTGCACTCCTTTTCACCCCGCCCGGCTGAAATTTCATTTAACGCGCTGAAATAACGAGAGTCTTTTTACAATTCGTCACATTTCCACCGAAGGTTGCCTAATCTAGGCGGCAGGCTTCGGCGTCTTGGCGGGCCGGGTGATCTTGCCGTTGCAGGCCAGCTTCCAGGCTTCCCAGTAGGCGGTGTCCAGGTGGGCGCAGCCGGCCTTGTTGTAGGCGACCTCGGCGTCGTACCAGTCGACGTTCTGTTCACCCAGATACTTGAGCACCAGCGCCCGGCACTGCGGCCTGGCCTTGGGCGACAGGGCGTCCTTCTCTCGGACCACGTGATAGGCCTCTTCGTTCTTGGCCCTGGTGGCGACAAAGCCCGTCCAGCGATCGCCCGGCATGGCCGCGTCGAGACAGACGAACCGCCCCTGCCCTTCGACGTCGCTGACCAGAGGATCGCGAAACAGCACCTCTCGGGGCTCCGGGAACGTGGCGGAGATGATCGAGAACACCTCGTCGACCGCCACCTTCTCGGCGCCCGTGAAGCCATCCGAGGGCTTCGGGTCCGGCGGGATCTCCGGCGCGCAGGCGGCCAGGCACAGAACGGCCGCGACCGCCGCCATCGAGATGCTGCGAAGCATGGACGTCCCCCGACATCCGGCCGCCCCGGGCGACCGCGCAAAACAAAAGAGCGGCCGGGTTTCCCCGACCGCTCCTTGTCTAGCACAACCCTTGAGGCTGTCTTCGGCCGATTGCTCGGCGTCCGCCCCGGACGCCTGACGGCATCCAGGTTTCCGGGTGGTCTCGGACGCCTATTCGGCGTCCGCCCTGGATGCCTGGTGGCATCCAGGTTTCCGAGTGGTCTCGGACGCCTATTCGGCGTCCGCCCTGGATGCCTGACGGCATCCAGGTTTCCGGGTGGTCTCGGACGCCTATTCGGCGTCCGAGAGCGCGATCTCGGCCGGCAGCGGCTCCATCGCTTCTTCGCGCTGCTGGGCCAGTTGCTCGTCGCGCTTGGCGGCGACGCGCTGCAGGCTGCGCAGGTAGGAACCCGTACCAGCGGGGATCAGACGACCCACGATGACGTTTTCCTTCAGGCCTTCCAGGGTGTCGGTCTTGCCGTGCACCGAGGCTTCGGTCAGGACGCGGGTCGTTTCCTGGAACGACGCGGCCGAGATGAAGCTCTTGGTTTGCAGCGAGGCCTTGGTGATGCCGAGCAGCACCGGCTGGGTCACAGCCGGACGGCCGCCGCGGGCGATCGCCTTGTCCTGTTCCTTGTCGAAGTCCGGCTTATCAAGGTGATCGCCCTTGATGAGGCCGGTGTCGCCGGGCTCGAGGATCTCGACCTTCTGCAGCATCTGACGAACGATCGTCTCGATGTGCTTGTCGTTGATCGGCACGCCCTGCAGACGATAGACTTCCTGGATCTCGTCGACGAGGAAGTTGGCCAGGGCCTCGACGCCCAGGATGCGCAGGATGTCGTGCGGATCCGGGTTGCCGTCGATGATGTATTCGCCGCGCGTGATGTAGTCGCCATCATGCACCGCGATGTGCTTGCCCTTCGGGATCAGGAACTCGACCGCTTCGGGCTGGTTGCCGTCGGCATCGACGTCCGGAGTGATCTTGATCCGGCGCTTGTTCTTGTAATCCTTGCCGAATTCGACACGGCCGTCCATTTCCGCGATGACCGCGCAGTCCTTCGGACGGCGGGCTTCGAAGAGTTCGGCGACGCGCGGCAGACCACCGGTGATGTCCCGGGTCTTGGCGCCTTCGGTCGGGATACGGGCGATGACCTCACCCGGCTTCACTTCGTCGCCGTCGGCCACCGAGAGAATGGCGCCGACCGACAGGAGGTAGCGAGCCTCGCCGCCGTTCGACAGGCGCTTGTACGAGCCGTCCTCGGCCAGCACGCCCATGGCCGGACGCAGGTCCGAACCGCGGGCCGACGCACGCCAGTCGGCGATGACGCGCTGGGCGATGCCCGTCGCTTCGTCGACTTCCTCGCGGACCGAGAAGCCGTCCACCAGGTCCTCGGCGCGGATGCGGCCGCCGACTTCGGTGATGATCGGCGTGGTGTAGGGGTCCCAGTCGGCCAGACGCTGGCCGCGCTTCACGGTGTCGCCGTCCTTGATCTTCAGGCGAGCGCCGTACGGCGGCTTGTAGTTCTCGCGTTCCTTGCCGTCGACCAGCACGCTCACCGAGGTGTTGCGGCTCATCACGACCAGGGCGCCGTCGGAAGCCACCACGGTGGCGCCGCTGACGCGCGCGACACCGTCGTTGCTGCTTTCGAAGAACGACTGCTCGGCCACCTGGGCGGTGCCGCCGATGTGGAACGTACGCATGGTCAGCTGCGTGCCCGGCTCACCGATCGACTGGGCGGCGATGACGCCGACAGCTTCACCGATGTTCACCGGGGTGCCGCGGGCCAAGTCGCGGCCGTAGCAGGCGCCGCAGACGCCGATCTTGGCTTCGCAGGTCAGGACCGAGCGGACCTTCACCGACTGGACGGCCGCCGCCTCGATGGCGTCGGCGATGTTCTCGTCGATATAGGTGTCGGCCGGAACCACCAGCTCGCCGGTGCTCGGGTTCTTGATGTCCTCGGCCGAGAAGCGGCCCAGGACCCGCAGGCCCAGCGAGACCAGCACGTCGCCGCCTTCGACCACGGCGTGAAGGGTGATGCCCTTCGTGGTGCCGCAGTCTTCCTCGACGATGATGCAGTCCTGCGCGACGTCGACCAGACGACGGGTCAGGTAACCCGAGTTGGCGGTCTTCAGCGCGGTGTCGGCCAGACCCTTACGGGCGCCGTGGGTGGAGTTGAAGTATTCCTGAACGGTCAGGCCTTCCTTGAAGTTCGAGACGATCGGGGTCTCGATGATTTCACCGGAGGGCTTGGCCATCAGGCCGCGCATGCCGCCCAGCTGCTTCATCTGGGCTTGCGAACCACGGGCGCCGGAGTGGGCCATCATGTAGATGGCGTTGATTTCCTTCTCGCGGCCGTTCTCGTCCTTATGCTTCGTCTGAAGCTCGGCCATCATCTCGTCGGCGACGCGATCGGTGGCCTTGGCCCAGGCGTCAACGACCTTGTTATACTTCTCACCCTTGGTGATCAGGCCGTCGGCGTACTGCTGTTCATATTCCTCGGCCAGGGCGCGCGTCTCGGCGACGATCGCTTCCTTGCGCTTCGGAATGATGATGTCGTCCTTGCCGAACGAGATGCCGGCCTTGGCGGCTTCCTTGAAGCCCAGGCCCATGACCTGGTCGGCGAAGATCACCGTCGCCTTCTGACCGCAGTGGCGGTAGACGATGTCGATGAGGTTGCCGATTTCCTTCTTGGTCAGCGCCTTCTCGATCAGTCGGTGACCGATCGCGGGGTGGCGCGGCAGCAGGGCGGCGATCTTCATGCGGCCCGGCGTGGTGTCGATCACGCGGCGGCGAGCCACGCCATCGGCGTCCACTTCCGTGAAGCGCGACTTGATCTTGGCGTGCAGCGACACGACGCCGGCGTCCATGGCCGCTTCGATTTCGCCGAGATCCGCGAAGATCTTGCCTTCGCCCGGCTCACCTTCGCGAGCGACCGACAGGTAGTAGAGGCCCAGGACGATGTCCTGCGACGGCACGATGATCGGACGACCGTTGGCGGGCGACAGGATGTTGTTGGTCGACATCATCAGGACGCGCGCTTCCAGCTGGGCCTCGAGGCTCAGCGGGACGTGCACGGCCATCTGGTCGCCGTCGAAGTCGGCGTTGAACGCGGCGCAGACCAGCGGGTGCAGCTGGATGGCCTTGCCCTCGATCAGCTTCGGCTCGAACGCCTGGATGCCCAGACGGTGCAGGGTCGGGGCGCGGTTCAGCAGGACCGGGTGCTCGCGGATCACCTCTTCGAGGATGTCCCACACCTGGGGCTGCTCGCGCTCGACCATGCGCTTGGACTGCTTGACGGTGCCCGACAGGCCCTTGGCGTCCAGGCGCGCGTAGATGAACGGCTTGAACAGCTCCAGAGCCATCTTCTTGGGCAGGCCGCACTCGTGCAGCTTCAGGTCCGGACCCACGACGATGACCGAACGACCCGAGTAGTCGACGCGCTTGCCGAGCAGGTTCTGACGGAAGCGGCCTTGCTTGCCCTTCAGCATGTCGGCCAGCGACTTCAGCGGGCGCTTGTTGGCGCCCGTGATGACGCGACCGCGACGGCCGTTGTCGAACAGGGCGTCGACCGACTCCTGCAGCATCCGCTTTTCGTTGCGGATGATGATGTCGGGCGCGCGCAGTTCGATCAGGCGCTTGAGGCGGTTGTTACGGTTGATGACCCGGCGATAGAGGTCGTTCAGGTCCGAGGTCGCGAAGCGGCCGCCGTCCAGCGGCACCAGCGGACGCAGTTCCGGCGGGATGACCGGAACGACGGTCAGCACCATCCACTCGGGACGGTTGCCCGACTCCTGGAAGGCTTCCAGGATCTTCAGGCGCTTGCTGAACTTCTTCTGCTTCATGTCCGACACGGTGCCGGCCAGTTCCTCGCGCAGACGCTCGGCCTCTTTTTCGAGGTCGATGGCCTTCAGCAGGTTCTGGACGGCCTCGGCGCCGATCTCGGCGGTGAAGCTGTCGTCGCCGTACTCGTCCTGAGCGCGGATGTAGTCGTCTTCGCTCAGCAGCTGGTGCTGCTTCAGCGGGGTCAGGCCCGGCTCGGTGACGATGTAGTATTCGAAGTAAAGAACGCGCTCGATGTCCTTCAGCGGCATGTCGAGCATCATGGCGATGCGCGAGGGCAGCGACTTCAGGAACCAGATGTGGGCGACCGGCGAGGCCAGCTCGATGTGGCCCATGCGCTCACGGCGAACGCGGGCGAGGGTGACTTCCACGCCGCACTTTTCGCAGATGATGCCCTTGTATTTCATGCGCTTATACTTGCCGCACAGGCATTCGTAGTCCTTGGTCGGGCCAAAGATACGGGCGCAGAACAGGCCGTCACGCTCGGGCTTGAACGTGCGGTAGTTGATGGTCTCGGGCTTCTTGATCTCGCCGAACGACCACGAACGGATCTTTTCCGGCGAAGCGAGCGAGATGCGGATCTGGTCGAAGGTCGGCGTGGCCTGGACCGGATTGAAGATGTTCAGGACTTCCTGGTTCATCTTGGTTCCTTCTGCGGGACTACCCGCGAAAATTCAAAGTGGAGAAGAGGCTGAAAGGGGCCCCTCCCCTGCCCTTCAGGCAGAGGAGGGAGATCCGGATCAGCTGTTCTCCAGCTCGACGTTCAGGCCGAGCGAGCGCATTTCCTTGACCAGCACGTTGAAGCTTTCCGGGATACCGGCTTCGAACGTGTCGTCGCCGCGGACGATCGACTCGTAGACCTTGGTCCGGCCGGCCACGTCGTCCGACTTCACCGTCAGCATTTCCTGCAGGGTGTAGGCGGCGCCGTAGGCTTCCAGAGCCCACACTTCCATTTCCCCGAAGCGCTGACCGCCGAACTGGGCCTTGCCGCCCAGCGGCTGCTGGGTGACCAGCGAGTACGGACCGATCGAACGGGCGTGGATCTTGTCGTCGACCAGGTGGTGCAGCTTCAGCATGTAGATGTAGCCGACCGTGACCGGGCGCTTGAACTGCTCGCCGGTGGTGCCGTCGAACAGGATCGACTGACCCGAACGGTTCACGCCGGCCATCTCGAGGTGGTCCTCGATGTCTTCCATGCGCGCGCCGTCGAAGACGGGGGTGGCGATCGGGATGCCCTTGCCGAGGTTCTTGGCCAGTTCGACCAGGTCTTCCTCGGTGTCCGGCAGCTCTTCGTCCGGGCCGTAGACGTCACGCAGACGCTGGACCAGGGCTTCCTTCTGGCCGCCGTGCTGCCAGTCCTCGAGCAGACCGGTGATCTGCTTGCCGAGGTTGGCGCAGGCCCAGCCCAGGTGGGTTTCGAAGATCTGACCGACGTTCATGCGCGAAGGCACGCCCAGCGGGTTCAGCACGAGGTCCACGTGGGTGCCGTCGGCGAGGAACGGCATGTCCTCGATCGGCAGGATGCGCGAGATGACGCCCTTGTTGCCGTGACGGCCGGCCATCTTGTCGCCCGGCTGAAGCTTGCGCTTCACGGCCACGAAGACCTTGACCATCTTCATGACGCCCGGGGGCAGTTCGTCGCCGCGCTGCAGCTTGTCGACCTTGTCTTCGAAACGACGGTCGAGGCGCTTGCGGTTCTCGTCGAACAGACGGCGGAGCGACTCCAGTTCGCCCATCGCCTTCTCGTCTTCGAGAGCGATCTGCCACCACAGGCCCGAAGCCACGCCGGCCAGGCCTTCGGCGGTGATTTCACCGCGCTGCAGGCCCTTGGGACCCGACAGGGCGACCTTGCCGATCAGCAGGTCCTTCAGGCGACCCGAGATGTTGCGGTTCAGGATCGCGAACTCGTCGTCGCGGTCCTTGCCCAGACGATCGATTTCCGAACGTTCGATGGCCAGGGCGCGCTCGTCCTTGTCGACGCCGTGACGGTTGAAGACGCGCACGTCGACGATCGTGCCGGCGACGCCCGGGGGCAGGCGCAGGCTGGTGTCGCGGACGTCCGAAGCCTTCTCGCCGAAGATGGCGCGCAGCAGCTTCTCTTCCGGGGTCATCGGGCTTTCGCCCTTCGGCGTGACCTTGCCGACCAGGATGTCGCCCGGCTGGACTTCGGCGCCGATCGCCACGATGCCGGCTTCGTCGAGGTTGCGCAGGGCTTCCTCGCCGACGTTCGGGATGTCGCGGGTGATTTCTTCCGGACCAAGCTTCGTGTCGCGGGCCATGACTTCGAATTCCTCGATGTGGATCGAGGTGAAGACGTCGTCACGGACGATGCGTTCGGAGATCAGGATGGAGTCTTCGAAGTTGTAGCCGTTCCAGGGCATGAACGCGACGAGCGCGTTGCGGCCCAGGGCCAGTTCGCCCAGCTCCGTCGACGGACCGTCGGCGATGATGTCGCCGGCGCTGATCTTGTCGCCCACCTTCACCAGCGGGCGCTGGTTGATGCAGGTCGACTGGTTCGAGCGCTGGAACTTCGACATCCGGTAGATGTCGACGCCCGAGCGGGCCGGATCGGTCTCTTCGGTGGCGCGCACGACGATACGGGTGCCGTCGATCTGCTCGACGACGCCGGTGCGCTTGGCGATGACCACGGCGCCGGAGTCACGAGCGACGACCGCTTCCATGCCGGTGCCGACCAGCGGGGCGTCGGACTGCACCAGCGGCACGGCCTGACGTTGCATGTTCGAACCCATGAGGGCGCGGTTGGCGTCATCGTTTTCGAGGAACGGGATCAGGGCGGCGGCCACCGACACGACCTGGCGCGGCGACACGTCCATCAGGTCCACCGTCTCCTTTTGCAGGAGGGTCGGTTCGCCGTTGATGCGGCCCGGAACCAGCTCTTCCAGGATCTCGCCTTCGACCACCTTGATGTTCGACTGGGCGATGACGTGCTTGGATTCCTCCATCGCCGACATGTAGACGACTTCGTCCTGCGGCTTGCCGTCCTTCACGCGACGGTACGGGCTCTCGATGAAGCCGTACTTGTTCACGCGGGCGTGGGTCGCGAGGCTGTTGATCAGACCGATGTTCGGGCCTTCCGGCGTTTCAATCGGGCAGATGCGGCCGTAGTGGGTCGGGTGAACGTCGCGGACTTCGAAGCCGGCGCGCTCACGGGTCAGACCGCCCGGGCCGAGGGCCGAGAGACGACGCTTGTGGGTGATTTCCGACAGCGGGTTCGTCTGGTCCATGAACTGCGAGAGTTGCGAAGAACCAAAGAACTCGCGGACGGCGGCGGCGGCCGGCTTGGCGTTGATCAGGTCGTGCGGCATGACGGTGTCGATATCGACCGACGACATGCGTTCCTTGATGGCGCGCTCCATGCGGAGCAGGCCGACGCGGTATTGGTTTTCCAGCAGTTCGCCGACCGAACGCACCCGGCGGTTGCCCAGGTTGTCGATGTCGTCGATTTCGCCGCGGCCGTCGCGCAGGCCGACCAGCAGCTTCAGCACGGCCAGGACGTCTTCCTTGCGCAGGACGCGGACTTCGTCCGAGACTTCCTGCTCAAGGCGCATGTTCATCTTCACGCGGCCCACCGACGACAGGTCGTAGCGCTCGGCGTCGAAGAACAGCGACTTGAACATGGCCTCGGCGGCTTCCACCGTCGGCGGCTCGCCCGGACGCATGACGCGGTAGATGTCGAACAGCGCGTCTTCGCGGACGGCGTTCTTGTCCACGCGCAGGGTGTTGCGCATGTAGGCGCCGACCGTCACGTGGTCGATGTCGAGCACGTCGATGGTGTCGAAGCCTTGGTCGGCCAGGGCCTGGATCGTGGTGACGTCCAGCTCGTCGCCGGCTTCGGCGTAGATTTCGCCGGTCTCGAAGTTGACGGCGTCACGGGCCAGGTAGCGGCCGGTCAGGGCTTCCGGACCAAGCAGCAGGGTCTTCAGACCGCCGTCGGCCAGCTTCTTGGCGTTGCGGGCGCTGATCTTCTGGCCAGCCGGAGCGACCTCTTCGCCGGTGTCGGCGTCGATCAGGGCGACTTCCGGCTTCACGCCGCGCCAGCGCTCGGGCTTGTACGGGGTGGCCCAGCCGCCCGAACGCTTCTCGAACGGGACGACGTCGTAGAACGTGGTCAGGATCTCTTCGCCGTCCATGCCCAGGGCATAGAGGAAGGTCGTGGCCGGCAGCTTACGGCGACGGTCGATACGGACGTAGACGATGTCCTTGGCGTCGAATTCGAAGTCGAGCCACGAGCCGCGGTACGGGATCACGCGGGCGGCGAACAGCAGCTTGCCCGAGGCGTGGGTCTTGCCCTTGTCGTGGTCGAAGAACACGCCCGGCGAGCGGTGCATCTGCGAGACGATGACGCGCTCGGTGCCGTTGACGATGAAGGTGCCCTTGTCGGTCATGAGCGGGATGTCGCCCATGTAGACGTCCTGCTCCTTGATGTCCTTGACCGAGCGGGCGCCGGTTTCTTCTTCGGTTTCGAAGACGATCAGGCGCAGCTTGACCTTCAGCGGCGCGGCGAAGGTCATGTCGCGCTGGATGCATTCCTCGACGTCGTACTTGGGCTCTTCGAACTCGTACGACACGTATTCGAGCACGGCGCGCTCGTTGAAGTCCTTGATCGGGAACACCGACTTGAAGACCGCCTCGACGCCCTCGTCGCGACGCTGGCCCGGACGGACCTCGCGCTGCAGGAACTGTTCGTAGGAGGAGCGCTGAACCTCGATGAGGTTCGGCATCTGCACAGCCTCGGGAATGCGGCCGAACGACTTCCGGATCCGCTTCTTGCCGGTGAAGGATTGCGCCATGTTTTTTCCCTGCGGCGCGGACGGAATCCGCGCGTGAATTCGAATGCCTCGGCGTCCACCCTCGCCGCTCCCCTTGCCGGAGAGCGTCGGACGCTGGAATTCCCCTGACTGGCGACCGGGACCGGAAGCCTGTCGGGCGCCCCTTCGCGCGGATCGGAGGGCGGCTGATCGCGCCTCGGGGCGTTGAAGAGCGGACGTGCGTGGACGCACTCCGCCGAAATGTCTTCGTGAACGGGCCGATATAGGGGATCGAAGCGAGGATGAAAAGGGGGAAACAGCGACCAATTTCACGGCGAGGTTTCGTTCAACCCGGCGACGCTTCCTCCTCGCCAAGGCCCGCCGATGACCGCCGCGCTCAAGACCCGCCCCGCCGAGCGGCCCCTGTCGCCCCTGCACCGCATCGCCGCACGGCTGGACGAGGTTCCCGCCGCCGCCCGCAAGCGGCTGGTCGCGGCCGGGGACGCGCTGGCGGACGGCGACTTCGCCCGCGCGGAGTCGCTGGCCGCGGCCGCCTTGCCCGAGGGCGGCGGCCTGGCCCTGCGCCTGATCGGCCTGGTGCGCGAGCGGGCCGGCGCCCTGCCCCAGGCCTTCGAGGCCTTGCGCGAGGCGCACCTAAGAGCGCCCGCCGATCCCGACGGCGTGCGCGACCTGGCGCGGCTGGCCCGGCGCATGGGCCAGCCGGCCCTCGCCGCCGATCTGCTGGCCCGCGTGCGCGCCGTCGCCCCCGGCGACCTGGCCGACGCCCAGGACCTGGCGGCCGTGCTGCGCGACCTCGACCGCTGCGACGAAGCCCTGGCGATCGTCCGCGAGGCCATGGTGAGATCGCCGCAGGCCCCGCACCTGTGGAGCCTGCTCGGCTCGATCGCCGCGCAGAAAGGCGACGACGCCGACGCCCGCGTGTTCCACGACGAGGCCCTGCGCCTGGCGCCGCGCGACGTGCCGATCCTGGCCAACGCGGCGCTGGCCCGCCTCGATGTCGGCGACGCGGCGGCCGCCAAGGACGCCTGCGACGCCGCCCTGGCCGCCGTGCCGACCCCGCCCCAGGCCGCCGCCGTGCGGCTGGCCCGCGCCACCGCCCGCCTGTGCCTGGGCGACCTCGGCGGCTGGGAGGACTACGCCGCCCGCCTGGCGCCCGAGCGGCGCGAGGCCATGACCTTCGACCTCACCGCCCCGCGCTGGACGCCCGCCGCGCCCTTGGCGGGCCTGCATCTGCTGCTCGTCGGCGAACAGGGCCTGGGCGACGAGGTGATGCTTGGCTCGATGATCGGCGACGTGCTGGCCGCGCTGGGACCTTCGGAGCGCCTGACGCTGGCGGTGGAGCCGCGTCTCGTCCCGCTGTTCGCCCGGGCCTGGCCGGCCGCGCGGGTGGTCGGCCACGCCACGACCAGCCTCGCCGGCCGCCTGCGCCGCACGGTTCCCGACGTCGGGCCGGTCCAGGCCTGGGCGCCGCTGGGCGACCTGCTGCCGCTGCTGCGCGGGACGCCGGAGAGCTTCGCCGGCGCGAAAGCCTTCCTCGAGCCGGATCCGGATCGCGTCGCCTATTGGCGGGACTGGCTGGAAAGCCTGGGACCGGGCCGCAAGATCGGCATCATCTGGCGCAGCGGCCTGATGGCCGGCCTGCGCTCGCGCCGTTTCGCCCCGTTCGAGGCCTGGGAGCCGGTGCTGGCCACGCGGGGCGCGGTGTTCGTGAACCTGCAGTATGGCGACGCCGAGCCCGACCTCGCCCGCGCTGGGGCGCAGGGCCTGACGATCCACCGCCCGCCGAACCTCGACCTGATGCAGGACCTGGAAGGCGTCGCCGCCCTTTGCCGCGCGCTCGACCTCGTCGTCGGCCCGCCGACCGCCACCACCAACCTCGCCGCCGCGCTTGGGGCCGACACCTGGATCGTCTCGGCCAACCCGAACTGGCCGGCGCTGGGGACGGGTGGTTACCCCTGGTACCCGGCGGTCAGGGCGTTCCAGCCGGATGGGACGGCTTGGGAGGCGCGGCTGAAGGGCGTGGCGCGAGCGCTGACGGAGCGCGTCGCGCCTTAAGCTCCCCTCCCCCATCGAGGGGGAGGGGAAAGAATGAAAGAAAAAGGGGAGGACGCTTCCGCCCTCCCCTCTGCGTCTTCTTACTTCACCACCTGCACGGCGGCCTGGGCCTGGGCAGCCAGTCCCTTGTCGCCGGTGGCGGTCAGCTTGCCGGCCTTGTCGTCCCAGCGCAGCTTCACCGTCTTGCCCACACCCTTCTCGTAGGCGTTGGTGACGCCGTCGTCGTCATAGAGCGAGAACTCGGCGTCCCGGCCCGGATAGACCTTCACCGCGCTGATCGCCTGGGCCTGGCTGGTGTTGGTGATCGGCGCGCCCATCGGCACGATCGAACCGGCGCGGACGAACAGGGGGATGACGTCGATCGGCGCCTTCACGCGGATCGTCTGGCCGCCCGTGAACTTCTGGTTGGTCCAGTAGTCGTACCAGTCGGCGCCGGCCGGCAGGTAGACGTCGCGCTCGGTCTGGCCCTGCTGCGTGACCGGAGCCACCAGGAAGGCCGGGCCGAACATATACTCGTCGCCGATGTTGGCCACCTGCGGGTCGTTCGGGAAGTCCATGAACAGGCCACGCATGAAGGGCGCGCCGGTGTCGTAGGTCGTCTTGCCCATCGAGTAGAGGTAAGGCATCAGCGCGTAGCGCAGCTTCAGGTACTTGGAGAGGACGCCTTCGGCCTCCTTGCCGAACGACCACAGCTCGTTGCCCTTGCGCATGCCGTGCACCCGCAGGGTCGGGGTGAACACGCCGTACTGGAACCAGCGGGTGAACAGTTCGGGATAGTCGTTGTTCTGGCCGACCACGTCGCGGGCGTCCGACGGATCCAGCAGCGGCGCCTTGGTCGCCGTGGTGGTCGAGGGCAGCCACTGCCAGCCGCCGATGTCGTTGCCCCAGTAAGCCAGGCCCGAGGCGGTGAAGTTCAGGCCCGTGGGCACCTGGCGGCGCAGGGCCTCCCAGGTGGGCTGGATGTCGGACGACCAGAACAGCGAGCCGTTGCGCTGGGCGCCGGTGTAGGCGGCGCGGGCCAGGATCAGGTTGCGCTTGTCGGGACGGTCGCGGCGCGAGCCGTCGGCGGCCAGCTGGGCGTGCATCAGCGGGAAGGCGTTGCGGATGCGGTCACCCGTGCCGGCGTGGAAGTAGAAGCCCGACGGCACCAGGTCCGGCTCGGTCTCGTCCAGCCACAGCCAGTCGAAGCCCTGCGAGATGATGTTGTCGCGGATCTTGCCCCAGAACCAGTCGCGGGCCTCGGGATTGGTGCTGTCGATCAGCGCGCCGGTGCGGTCGCTGCGGAACGGCAGGCCGTCGACCGGATTGCCGTTCTCGTCCTTCAGGAACCAGCCCTTGCCGGCCAGATAGTTGAAGTAACGGCCTTCCTGCTCGAAGCGGGGCCACACGCTGATGATGGTGTGGATGCCGCGGTCGTGCAGCGTTTTGTTCATGCCGGCGGGATCGGGGAACTGCGCCGGATCGATGTCGATCTGGCCCATGCGGGTCCAGTGGAACCAGTCCAGCACCATGATGTCGAGCGGCAGCTGGCGCTTCTGGTAGCCGTCGGCCACGGCCATGAACTCGGCCTGGCTCTCGTAGCGGGCCTTGGACTGGATGTAGCCGAAGGCGGCCTTGGGCGGCAGCGGCGTCACGCCGGTCAGGGCGCGGTAGCCGGCGTAGATCTCGTCGCTGGTCTTGCCGGTGATGACGAAGAACGACACGCGCTCGCCGACATTGCTCTGCCACAGGGTGCGGCCGTTGACACCCGGATAGATCTTTGTGGCCGACGGGTTGTCCCACAGGATGCCGTAGCCCTTGGAGGTCACCAGGAACGGCACGCAGACGCTCTCGCCGTGCGGTGCGTCATAGTCGTGCTTGCAGTCGATGGTGCGGCCGCGCAGGTCGAGCGCGCTTTCCGACTCCTGGTTCTGCCCCAGGCCGTAGAAGTGCTCGTCGGCGGTCGTCGAGAAGCTGGCGCCGGCGCGGAAGGTCTTTTCGCCGCTGACCACGTGCGGGGCCATCTCCCAGCCGGTCATGTCGACCAGCGAGGTCCCGTCGGGCTTGCGCACCTTGATCGAGACCGGCGGCAGGGCCGGGGCGAAATAGCGCTCCTGCAGGCTGGGCGCGCCCGGCCACGGCTGGGCGACGACTTCCAGCGACAGTTCGGCGGAGGTGAAGATGTCGGCGCCGGCCTTCTGGTCGTGACGCCAGCCCTTGTCGGTGGCCTGGCCGTTGACGCCGTAGCCGGGGGCGGCCTTGGCCAGGTCCTTGTCCTGGCTGATGGTCACGCGGATCACGTTGGGGGCGTAGGTCTCGACCGAGACATAGGCGCCGTTGCGATCCACCGTCGTCTGCGGCGCGGCGACCGCCATGCCCGCCCCGACGCTGAGCGCCAGGCCCGAAACCAGACCCAGGACGCGCGCCTTTGCGCTGTTACCCAGCCAAGCCATGCGATTCCTCCACTAAGTTACCGCTATCATTTTCCTGATACCGGCGTAGTGGCGGCTGACAGCGCCGTCAACGCAGAAAGGTGCGATTTATGGGATGAATAGGGAGGGACGAAGACCCCCTCCGGCCCTCCGGGCCACCTCCCCCAAAGGGGGAGGATTTAGATGCTCCCCATCTGGGGGAGCTGTCGCGGAGCGACTGAGGGGGTCGGCTCCGCCGAAACGAAAACGGGCCCGGAGGTTTCCCTCCGGGCCCGTCTCGTAAGGTCATGAAGACCAGATCCGCGTCAGACGACGCGGAGCCGGATTACTTCACTTGGACCTTGGCGCCGGCTTCGGTCAGCTTCTTGGCGACTTCGTCGGCCTGCTGCTTCGAAACGTTTTCGACGACGTTCTGCGGAGCGCCTTCGACCAGGTCCTTGGCTTCCTTCAGGCCGAGGTCCGGACGGACGCCGCGGACTTCCTTGATCACGTTGATCTTCTTGTCGCCGCCGTCGACCAGGACAACGGTGAACTCGGTTTGCTCTTCAGCAGCTTCGACCGGAGCAGCGGCGCCACCGACGGCGGCCACGGCGACCGGAGCGGCGGCCGAGACGCCCCACTTTTCTTCCAGCAGCTTCGAGAGTTCAGCGGCTTCCAGCACCGACAGGGTGGACAGTTCTTCGACCAGCTTTTCGAGCTTCGACATGTGTCAGTTCCTTAGAGAGATTGGGATAGATTTGCGGGGATGACCGTTACGCGGCGTCTTTGGTCGCGTAGGCATTGAAGACGCGAGCCAGCTGGGCGGCCGGAGCCTGCAGGACGCCAGCGATCTTGGTCGCCGGAGCCTGGATGAGGCCGATGAGCTTGCCACGCAGTTCGTCCAGCGACGGAAGGGTCGCCAGAGCGCGCACCGCGTTCTCGTCCAGCACGTTGGTCTGGTCCAGGACGCCACCGACAATCTTAAGCTTGTCGTTTTCCTTGGCGAACTGCACCGCGATCTTCGCGGCCGAGACAGCGTCCGGGCCGTAGGCGATGGCGACCGGGCCGGTGAAGAGCGAATCGCCCTTTTCGCCGAGCTTGCCGTCCAGAGCCTTGAGGGCCAGGGTGTTCTTCACAACCTTGATCGCGGCGCCTTCCTTGCGGAGGCGAAGACGAAGGTCGGTCATTTCCGCAACGGTCAGACCCATGTAGTGGGTCACGACGACAGCGCCGGCATCGGCGAAGACGCTTTTCAGCGACTCGATCGATTCCTGCTTTTGAGCGCGGTCCATTGCGGTCTCCTACTCAGTTGCAGGCGGCCGGACCATTCCGGCAGCCAGATGCTCGTCCCATGCGGAATTGCTCCCGCGCGCGAGTTGCATCAGCCTGTTCCAAGGAAAGTCGGCCGCGCACCTGACTCGGGCAAAGCCACGAGGTAGGAGGTCTTGGCGTCTCTATCCCTGTCTCCCGACGGCGAGGAAGGGCTCTTCCTCGATTATGGCGCTGGTGACCCCGCGCCCCGCAGTTCTCAAACAGGTTCGCCGCCAAACCGGAGTCCAGCGGAGAGGCGGGCCGTATAGAGGATTTGCCAAAGGAACGCAACGGGGTGTCGGAACACAGCGCGGCCGAACGTCTTCAAGGGAGCGAAACCCGAGAAGGAGCCTTCCCATGCTGGCCCAGTTCGACGCCTCCCCCACCCTGCCCGTCAAGGACCTGGCGCGAGCCCGACGGTTCTACGAGGACGTTCTGGGCCTTACGCCCGAGGGCGATTCCGAGATGGGCGTCCAGGCCTACCGCGCCGGTGACGTGGTCCTGACCGTCTACGAGTCCGCGTTCGCCGGAACCAACCAGGGCACGGCCGTCACCTGGCCGGTCGGCGGGCGCTTCGACGCCGTGGTCGCCGCGCTGCGTGACAAGGGCGTGGCCTTCGAGACCTACGACATGCCCGGGATCACGGTGGAAGGCGGCGTGCACAGCGCCGGCGGGATGAAGCTCGTGTGGCTCAAGGACCCGGACGGCAACATCCATCACGTGGGGAGTTTCTGAGGGGGAGAGCGCTCCGTTTCCTTCCTCATCGCCCCTCTTGCCTCTTCTTCGCTTTCCTCGCCCTTGTGGCGAGGACCCATGCCGGCGGCTGCTCAGATCCGGGCCGAGCTCGAAAGGTCTGAGCAGGTTGGACCATGGGTCCTGGGCGCAAGGCCCAGGAAAGCAAGGAAGGAAGCGCCGCGGTTACGGGGCTACGAACCCAGCCTCTCCTCCGCCGCCCTCGCCGCCGCCACGCCGGTGGCAAAACAGGCCTGCAGCAGGTAGCCGCCGGTCGGGGCTTCCCAGTCCAGCATCTCGCCGGCCAGGAACACGTCGGGCCGCGCCTTCAGCACCAGGCCGTCCAGGCTGTCGAAGGCCACGCCGCCGGCCGCCGAGATCGCCCGCTCCAGCGGTCGGGCGGCGGTCAGACGGATCGGCGCGGCCTTGATCGCCGAGGCCAGAGCGGCCGGCTCGGACGGCAGGTCCAGGCCGTGGGCCTCGCGCAGCAGATTCACCTCCACCGGCGACAGCTTCAGCGCCTTGCGCAGGTGGTTGGCCAGCGACTGGCCGCCGCGCGCGCCCGACAGGCGGCGCTCCAGAGTCTCGGCCGGCAGGTCGGGTCGCAGGTCGATCGTCAGCGTCGCCCCGCCATCGCGGGCGATCGCCTCGCGCGGGGCCGCCCCCAGGGCGTAGACCGCCCCGCCTTCGAGGCCGTAGCCGGCGACCATGGCGTCCCCGCGGGCCTGACGGCCGTCGCAGGTCAGGCGGACGTTCTTCAACGGCTCGCCGGCGAAGCGGTCGCGGAAGATCGCGCTCCAGGAAACCTCGAAGCCGCAGTTGGCCGGGGCGAAGGGCGAGACCTTCGCCCCCTGCCCTTCCAGCACGCCGGTCCAGGCCGCGTCGGAGCCGAGCTTGGGCCAGCTGGCGCCGCCCAGGGCCAGGATCGTCGCGCGCGGCCGCCACGCCTCGCGGCCGCCTGGGCCATCGACCAGCAGCGCGCCGTCGGCGTCCCAGCCCGCCCAGGCGCAGCGCGTGCGCAGCAGGACGCCCTGGCCCTCCAGCCGCGCCAGCCAGGCCCGCAGCAAGGGCGAGGCCTTCATGGCCTTGGGAAACACCCGGCCGCTGGCGCCGACGAAGGTCTCCTGGCCAAGATCCCCGGCCCAGGCGACGAGATCGGCCGGAGTGAACGCCTCCACCATCGGCCGCAGAAGCCCGGCGTGCTCGCCGTAGCGGGCCACGAAGCGCTCGAAGTCCTCGGAATGGGTCAGGTTCAGCCCGCCGCGCCCAGCCATCAGGAACTTGCGCCCGAAGGTCGGCATCTTCTCGAACACCACGACCGAGCGGCCGGCCTGCGCCAGACGCTGGGCGGCGATCAGCCCGGCGGGCCCGCCGCCGACCACGGCGACGTCGACGATGCTGGAAGCGTTGGAAGTCACGCGGCCTCGATATCCGTCAGAGCAAAGTCGCCGCCCTTGTAGAGCAGCGGAACGCCGTTGGTCCTGGCGCAGGCATAGGCGAAGCAGTCCCCCATGTTGAGCTTGGCTGGATGGACGCCTTTGCCGAAGCGAGCGAATGCGTCGAGCGCCAAGCTCCCCTCACGTGAACCTATCTCCACGACCGAGACTTCGGCGGCGCCGACATAGGACAACACTTCCAGCTCGGCGTCGGCGACATTCAGCCCCTTGGCGCGAACCAGGCTACGGACGGTTTCCCAAATTGCGACAGCGGAGGTTACGGCGCCGGTCGCGGCCGTCAGACGGCGCTCGAACACCTGCTTTTCAGGCTCGCCAAGAAGGATCGCGCAGAACGCGGAGGCATCGACGAACATCAATCGCCAGACAGTTCGTCAAAGAACGCCTTGTCGGCCTTGAGGCCCGTGCTGGGCAACGCCGCGATCCTGTCACTGATCGCCCGCATCCTGGCCAGCTTTTCTGCCTGCGCCTTCTCGCGCGCGGCCAAGGCCTCGCTGGCGGCCAGCTTCACGGCCTCGGTGATCCCCAGCCGCGTCTTCTCGGCCAGCTGGCGCACCAGGGCGTCGGTCTCGGGATCGCGGATGTGGAAGGCCATGGCGTCTCTCCGTCTAGACGAAAGATAGCATCGGCTAGCCGCGCCGCCAAACAGAGGGGCCCAAACGCAAGACGGGCGCTGGATCGCTCCAGCGCCCGCCTCCGAAGTCAGTGTGCTTCGATCAGCCGATTAGGCGTTGATCGAGGCCACGTCGACCTTGAAGCCCGGACCCATCGTCGACGACAGGCCGATCTTCTTGACGTAGACGCCCTTGGCGCCCGACGGCTTGGCCTTGTTCAGGGCGTCGATCAGAGCCTTGACGTTGATCAGCAGGGCTTCCTCGGTGAACGAGGCCTTGCCGATGCCGGCGTGCACGATACCGGCCTTTTCGACGCGGAACTCGACGGCGCCGCTCTTGGCGTCCTTGACGGCCTGGGCGACGTTCGGGGTCACGGTGCCGACCTTCGGGTTCGGCATCAGGCCGCGCGGGCCCAGCACCTTACCGAGGCGACCGACCAGGGCCATCATGTCCGGCGAGGCGATGACGCGATCGAAGTCCATGAAGCCGTTCTGGATCTTTTCGACCAGGTCCTCGGCGCCGACGACTTCGGCGCCGGCGGCGGTGGCTTCGGCGGCCTTGGCGTCCTTGGCGAAGACGGCGACGCGAACGTCACGGCCCGTGCCCGACGGCAGCTGAACGACGCCACGGACCTGCTGGTCGGCGTGACGCGGGTCGACGCCCAGGTTCACCGAGATCTCGATGGTCTCGTCGAACTTGGCCTTGGCGTTGGCCTTCACCAGAGCGATGGCTTCGGCGACGGCGTGGGTGGCGTCACGGTCGCCGGTCCAGGCCTTGATGCGCTTGGGTTGCGTAGCCATTGGATTAGGCCTCCACGATCTTCAGGCCCATGGCCTTGGCGGAGCCTTCGATGATCTTGGCCGCGGCCTCGATGTCGTTGGCGTTCAGGTCCTTCATCTTCTTTTCGGCGATCTCGCGCAGTTGCGTGCGCGTCACTTCGCCGACGGTCTCACGACCGGTCAGCTTCGCGCCGGACTTCAGGCCGGTGATCTGCTTCAGGTAGTGGGTCGCCGGAGGCGTCTTGGTGATGAAGGTGAACGACTTGTCCTGGTAGACAGTGATCACGGTCGGCAGGGGGGTGCCCTTTTCGACGTTCTCGGTGCGCGCGTTGAACTCCTTACAGAAGCCCATGATGTTGACGCCGCGCTGACCCAGAGCCGGGCCGATGGGGGGCGAAGGCGTGGCCGAGCCAGCCTTCACCTGGAGCTTGATGTAGCCCAGGATCTTCTTAGCCATACTATCCTCTCGTGAGGGCCGGAGCCCTCGCTGGTGAGCCGTGGTGCGGGCTTGGCGGCCCTTCCACGGATTTGGGTTCGCCAAAACGGCGAACACGCCTCGAAACCAGGTCCCGAAGCGAGGTCGCGGCGTTTAGCAGGAGAGCGGCGGAGAGTCAAAGACCCCCTCGCCCGCCCAGGCCCGCAAACAAGCAAAAACCCCGCGCCGTTTCCGACGCGGGGTTTTCGAAAGCTTCGGCTGGGGGATCGCGCTTAGGCGATCTTCTCGACCTGACTGTATTCCAGCTCGACCGGGGTGGCGCGGCCGAAGATCGAGACGGTGACCCGCAGGCGGGCCTTTTCCTCGTCGACCTGCTCGACCGAGCCGTTGAAGCTGGCGAACGGGCCGTCGATGACGCGGACGTTCTCGCCGACTTCGTACAGCACGACGGTCTTGGGCTTCTCGACGCCCTCTTCGATCGCGCCGACGATGCGCTGGACTTCCTTTTCGGAGACCGGGGTCGGCTTGGAGCCGCTGCCCAGGAAGCCCGTCACCTTCGGGGTATTCTTGATCAGGTGGTAGGCCTCGTCCGAGAGGTTCATCTTCACCAGGACGTAGCCCGGGAAGAACTTGCGCTCGGCGTTGACCTTGCGGCCGCGGCGGATCTCGACGACGTCCTCGGTGGGCACCAGGATCTCGGAGAAGCTGTCTTCCAGGCCCTGGGCCTTGGCTTGCTCACGGATGCTCTCGGCCACCTTCTTCTCGAAGTTCGAGTAGGCGTGGACGATGTACCACTTGTGGTTCGGGTTGGTCGCGGTTTCGGTGCTCATGGTCTTTATATGTCTTATCCGGCCGCGAACTTCAGCAGCAGATTGGCCAGCGTACCCAAAATCCAGTCGACGCCGAAGAAAAACACCGAGGCGACGATCACCATGATGAAGACCATCACCGAGGTGATCCAGGTCTCCTTGCGGGTGGTCCAGGTGATCTTGCGGGCCTCGGCGCGCACTTCACGGATGAACTGCACCGGGTTGAAAGGCTTCTTGGGGGCGGCTGCCGCCGCGGACGGAGCCTGACCGGCAGGGGCCAGCGCCGCGGCCGTACGGGCGGCGCGGTTCTTGATCGCTGACGGGCTGGATCCCGGTTTCCTGGCCATGGTTTCAGAGGCTCGCGTATCTGACAGGCCGGGCCGAACGCCGGACCGGCCGATGACATATAGTGGCAGGAGTGGAGGGACTCGAACCCCCGGCCCTCGGTTTTGGAGACCGATGCTCTACCAGCTGAGCTACACTCCTGCAGAACTCCGGTCCCGATAGAGAGGACCGCAGCCTTGGCGTCGGTCGAGGCCGGAGGGCCGCGAGCGGCGCCGCCGACGCTTCCCAGCGCCAGAGCGGCGTCGTGTAGCAGGGTCGTTTGCGCCGGGCAAGCGGATCAGGACGCGTTCGACACGCGTTATTGCGGAAGTCACGGATCAAGCGGCGCCTTTTCACAGGTTTCTTGGTCCGCCCGCGCCCGAATGAATGCCTGAAAGGATGAAAGATGGCCGCGAATACCGGCGAGCGCCCCTCCAATCGGGAGGTCGAGCACGAGAATCAGCGACCGAATCCGAATGTCGACGGCAAGCCGCCGCGTCCCGCCACCGAACCGGCCGGCGGCGAAGCCAGTGTGGACACGCCCAAGACGCGAACCGACCCCGGCTCCGGTGAAGGCTGAAGCGCAGCCTTCACCGGAGCCTTAGAGCCGTTCGAAGCGACAGGCGGCCTTAGCCGTCCTTCTTCTCTTCGGCGCCGGTCGAGGCGCTCGGCGTCGCCGCCGCGCACTGGACGTTCAGGTACGACCATTTCACGTCCGTGAGCTCACGGCCGCATTCCGTGTTCTTGCCCTGGTCGCGACCACGCAGCGAAACGCCGACCCCCTTGGCGGGGTCCGGAGCCGGACTGGCGCTGGAGACGTCGTAATAGCCGCCGTTGGGGCCGCGCACGACGAGGCACTTGGTGTTCTCGACCGGCCGCACGCAGCCGCTCGCGGTCACCGACTTACCCTCCAGGGTCACTTTCTGGGCCTGGGCGGACTTGGATTGGGCGCCGCCTTCACAACCCGCTACGCCTAACGCTAACAGACTGGCCGCCGCGGCGGCCATGACGAACCTCACCCGCATACGTTCCTCCGTATCGTTGGCTTCGCGAACGAAGCAAAAGGAAGTCTGCGCCCCGTTTGGGTGGTCGGCAATCACATTTTTGACACAGTCAGAAAAAGCGAACCGCGTTATTTTGAGCCGCTTGTAGAATTTTTTCTCAAAGCGCGTTCAGAGAGCAAAAGTTGACATCCGCTCTCAACTTCTCACATGACACCCGTGTCGCCTTCAGGGCCGGAGCGACGCCGGACTCTTCTTATGCGCGCCGCCGTTCTTCGGACGGCGCGAACAGGATCGAAATCACTGACATGACGGCCGAGACCGCCACCGCCGCCGCCCCTGCTCCCGCCAAGGAGTCCCCGCACCACCTGGAGACCGTTCTCTGGGTCAAGCACTGGACCGACCGGCTGTTCAGCTTCGCCATCACCCGTCCGGCCAGCTTCCGCTTCCGTTCGGGCGAGTTCGTGATGATCGGCCTGCCCGCCCGCGAGGAACTGGGCGAGAAGAAGCCGATCCTGCGCGCCTATTCGATCGGCTCGCCCTCGTTCGCCGAGGAGCTGGAGTTCTTCTCGATCAAGGTGCCCGACGGCCCCCTCACCTCGCGCCTGCAGCAGATCAAGGCCGGCGACCAGGTCCTGCTGGGCAAGAAGCCGACCGGCACCCTGGTGCTGGACGCGGTCAAGCCGGGCAAGCGCCTGTTCCTGTTCGGCACCGGCACGGGCCTGGCCCCGTGGCTGTCGGTCGCCCGCGACCCCGACGCCTACAGCCGCTTCGAGAAGGTGATCGTCGCCCACGGCGTGCGCGAAGTGCAGGAACTGGCCTATCGCGACCTCTTCACCAGCGAGATCCACGAGGACCCGCTGGTCGGCGACGAGGCCAAGGCCCAGCTGGTCTACTACCCCACCGTCACCCGCGAGGCGTTCGAGCGCCAGGGCCGCTTCACCGACCTGATCACCAGCGGCAAGCTGTTCACCGACCTGGACCTCGAAGGCGGCAAGTTCGATCCCGAGCACGACCGCGCCATGCTGTGCGGCTCGATGGCCATGATCAAGGACACCGCCGCCCTGCTCGAGGCCCACGGCCTGGTCGAGGGCTCCAACGCCGAGCCCGGCGACTTCGTGATCGAACGCGCCTTCGTCGGCTGACGATCCGCTGAAACGAAAACCTCGCCCTTCGACAAGCTCAGGGTGAGGTTTTCTGACGCCAGATCTGCGCATTGGTCCTCATCCTGAGCCTGTCGAAGGACGGGGACCACGCAACGCGCACGCCCTGGCGACGGGGCCAAATAGAAAAGGCCAGCCGCGAGGCTGGCCTTTTTGCTGCCTGACCTACGCTCTCACCGCTTGCGCGTATTGGGCAGGAAGGCGGCCAGCAGACCCAGCGCCGGCAGCACCGCGCACAGCTTGTAGACGGTCTCGACGCCCTTCCAGTCTGCCACTTCGCCCAGCACCGCCGCCCCCAGGCCGCCCATGCCGAACGAGAAGCCGAAGAACAGGCCCGAGATCATGCCGATCCGGCCCGGCGCCAGCTCCTGGGCCAGCACAACGATGGCCGGGAAGGCCGAGGCCAGCAGCAGGCCGATGACCACCACCAGCGGTCCGGTCCAGAACAGGCTGGCGTAGGGCAGCAGCAGCGTGAACGGCAGCACGCCCAGGATCGAGATCCAGATCACCGCCTTGCGGCCGAAGCGGTCGCCCACCGGCCCGCCGGCGATCGTGCCCAGGGCCACCGCCGCCAGGAAGGCGAAGAGGTGCATCTGGGCGTTCTCGACCGACAGCTGGAAGCGCTCGATCAGGTAGAAGGTGAAGTAGCTGGTCAGGCTGGCCATGTAGACGTACTTCGAGAAGATCAGCACCAGCAGGATGGCGATGCCCTTGCCGGCCGCGCCCTTGGGCAGGTCGATCGAGACCTTGCGGGCGCCGGCCAGGGCCAAGCGCGCCGCGCCGTGGTGACGGGCCCAGACGGCGACGTTCCACAGCACCGCCCCGGCCAGCAGGGCCAGCAGCGCGAACAGGGCAAGACTCGACTGGCCCCAGCGCACCACGACCAGCGCAGCCGCCAGCGGCCCCAGCGCCTGGCCGGCGTTGCCGCCGACCTGGAACAGCGACTGGGCCAGGCCCGGCCGGCCGCCCGCCGCCATCCGCGCCACCCGCGACGACTCAGGGTGGAACACCGACGAACCGACGCCCAGCAGGCAGGCGCCCAGCAGGACGAGGCCGTAGACGTGGGCGACCGACAGCACCGCCAGGCCGGCCAGCGAGAACAGCGTCCCGCCCGGCAGCACCCACGGGTTGGAGCGGCGGTCGGCATAGAGCCCGACCAGCGGCTGCAGGATCGAAGCGGTGATCTGGTAGGCCAGGGTGACCAGGCCGATCTCGCCGAAGCTCAGGTGAAGGTCGGTCTTCAGGTTCGGATAGATGGCCGGCAGCAGCGACTGCATCATGTCGTTGAGCAGGTGGCAGCCGCTGATCGCGAGGATCACGCCGAACACCGTGGTCTCTGCCTGCGGGCTGGACGGGTCGGCGGCGGGGGATCGGATCGCGGTGTCGGTCATCAGGCTCTTCCAGTGAAGGTGCGACCGCGATAGGACCGGAAGGAGCGTCCCGCATTCCGCATCGGGACTTTCACTTTCGCAAGTGGGACAGATGGCCAAGCCCTGGGTGCATCCCGCCGACTACGACGCCACGCCCCGCCCGGTGGTGGCCACGGGCAACGAGTACCCGCCCTCGTTCGAGCTGGACTGGCACCAGCATGGGCGTGGCCAGCTGCTCTACGCCGCCGCGGGCGTGGCCGTGGTCTCCACCCCGCACGGCGCCTGGATCGCCCCGCCCGAGCGCGCTGTCTGGACCCCGGCGGGCGTGCCGCACTCGGTCCGCATGGTCGGCGCGGTCAGCACCCGCAGCGTGCTGCTGGACGAACGCGCCTCGGCGGCGCTGGGCGATGCGGGCCGGGTGATCGGCGTCTCGCCGCTGGTGCGCCATCTGCTGATCGCCGCCTGCGACATTCCCGTCGACTATGACGAGGCCGGCCGCGACGGTCTGGTCATGAACCTGCTGCTGGCCGAACTGGCCCGCGCCCCGGTGATCCCGCTGGCCGTGCCCTTCCCCGCCGCCCCGGCCCTGGCTCGTCGCTGCCACGCCTTTCTCGAGCGCCCGACCCCGCACGAGACCATCGACGACTGGTGTGGCGAGCTGGGCCTTGGCCGCCGGGCCTTCACCCGCGCCTTCCGCCGCGAGACGGGCATGAGCTTCGGCGCCTGGCGGCAGCAGGCCCTGTTGCTCGCCGCCCTGCCCCGCCTGGCGGCCGGCGAGCCGGTGACGACCATCGCGCTCGACCTCGGCTACGACAGCCCGGCGGCCTTCTCGACCATGTTCAAGCGCCTGCTGGGCATTCCGCCAAACCGGTACAAGCCGGGCGGGGCCGGCGCAGGTTTCGATTGACCCGCGCCGCCCCCTGACGGAGACCTCCGGTCCGTGAGCCAAACCCTGAAGAACCTAACCGTCGAGGACGCCCGCGGCCGGATGCTGGACGGCGCCGCGCGCCTGGGCGTCGAGACCGTCGCCCTGCCGCTGGCCGTGGGCCGCGTGCTGGCCCAGGACGTGGTCGCCGACCGCCATCAGCCGCCCTTCGCCGCCTCGGCCATGGACGGCTGGGCGATCCGCCGGGCCGACTACGGCGAGGTCGAGAGCTTCGCGATCGCCGGTGAAAGCGCCGCGGGCCGGGCCTACCCCCGGCCGCTGGAAGCGGGGCAAGCGGTACGGATCTTCACCGGCGCGCCCGTCCCAGCCGGCGCCGACCTCGTCGTCATCCAGGAGGAAGCGACCCGCGACGGCGACCATGTGACCTTCGCGGCGGGCGATACGCCCAAAAGCAACATCCGCCCGGCCGGCGGCGACTTCCACGCCGGCGACCGGCTGCTGGAGGCTGGCGTGCGCATCGATCCCTGGCGACTGTCGCTGGCCGCCGCCGCCGGCTTGGCGAAGCTGCCGGTCGCCCGACGACCGAAGGTGGCGATCCTGGCCACCGGCGACGAACTGGTTCCGCCCGGCGCCGCGCCCGCCCCTGACCAGATCTTCGAATCCGGCTCGTTCAGCCTGGCGGCCCTGATCGAGGCCTGGGGCGGACAGGCGATCAAGCTCGCCCCAGCCGCCGACTCCGTGGACGCCATCGCCGCCGCCGTGGCCGACGCGGCCGTCGACCTGGTGGTGACCATCGGCGGCGCCTCGGTCGGCGACTACGACCTGGTCAAGCCGGCGATGAGCCGCCTGGGACTGGACCTTCGCGTCCAGACCATCGCCGTGCGGCCGGGCAAGCCGACCTGGTTTGGCTTCCTGGACGGTGGCCGCCGCGTTCTGGGCCTGCCGGGCAATCCAGCCTCGGCCCTGGTCTGCGCCGAACTGTTCCTGCGCCCGCTGCTGGCGGCCCTGTCGGGCGCCGATCCGGCCATGCCGCTCAGCGTCGCGCGCCTTTCCGCCCCGCTGAACGGCAACGGCCCGCGCGAGCACTGGATGCGCGCCGCACGGTCGATCGACGACGAGGGTCGAGTGACGGTCACGCCCTTCCCCGACCAGGACTCCTCGCTGGTCGGCGTATTCGCCCGGGCCGACGCCCTGGTCATGCGCGCCGCCGGCGCCCCGCCCGCCGCCGCGGGCGAACTGGTGACCATCCTGCCGCTGGCCCGCGCCTGAATCGCCCCCTGAATCGGCGACGAGGCGCAAGGAGCATGCTAAGCCGCGAAAGTTGAACGGAGTTCGAGTGTCCATGGGTCGCGCCGGCAAGATCGCAGCGCATGTGTTCCTGGCCTTCCTGGCCCTGTTGATCGGACAGGTCCTGGCCGCCGGCTTCGACACCGATCGGCCCGGCCTGCTGGCCCATGCCGGCCTTTACGCCCTGTCGGCCTTCGTCGTGGAACTGCTGTTCCGGCTGGAGCGCGCACCCTGGCGGTTCGTGGCCGCCGCCGACCACCTGCGCATCGCCCGCTCGGCGACCCTGACGGCCCTGACCTTCTCGCTGCTGGCGCGCCTCTTCCTGCCCGACCTCGACGGCGGCCTGCGCACCATCCTGGCGGCCCTGGTCGTGCAGATCGGCCTGCTGGCCGCCCTGCGCGTGGGTCGCCGCGCCCTGCACGAAGGCGTGCTGGCCGAGGCCCTGGTCCGCCTGCGGCCCGCCCCCGCCCACCCGGCCCTGCCGCGCCTGCTGATCGTCGGCACGGCGGGCGAGGCCGAAACCTTCCTGCGCGACCCGGCTTTGGCCGAGCGCTACGCCGTGGTCGGCCTGCTGACCCCCGAGGCCCGCGAGACCGGCGACGAGATTCGCGGCGTCTGTGTGCTGGGCGCGATCGACCGCTTCGACGCCGTCATGCGTCAGCTCAGCGACGGCGGCCTGTCGCCGGCCGCCGTGCTGTTCCTGGCCGAAGCGCCCCTCAGCGCCTTCGGCGCCGAGCGCCTGGGTCGGCTGAAGAGCGAGGGCGTGCGCCTGCTGCGCCGCCAGGGCGTGGTCGAGATGGGCGAAGGCCCGACGGCCGCCGCCCTGCGCGAGATCAGCCTCGAGGAGTTGCTCAGCCGCGCCCCCGTGCGCCTCGACCCCGCCCCCGTGCGGGCCCTGGTCAGCGGCCGCCGCGTGCTGGTCACCGGGGCCGGCGGCAGTATCGGCTCGGAGCTGTGCCGCCAGATCGCCGCCAGCGGCGCGGCGCACCTGACGATGGTCGACGCCTCCGAAGCCAACCTCTTCCTGATCGACCGCGAAATCGCCGAGGCCTGGCCGGCCCTGCCCCGCCGCGAGGCCCTGTGCGACGTACGCGACGAGGCTCGTGTGTCCCGCCTGCTGGCCGCCGAACAGCCCGACATCGTCTTCCACGCCGCCGCCCTCAAGCACGTGCCGATGGTCGAGAACCACCCTTGCGAGGGCGTGCGCACCAACGTGCTGGGCACCCGCAACGTGGCCATCGCCGCCAAGGCCGCAGGCGCCTCGCACTTCGCCCTGATCTCGACCGACAAGGCCGTGGCGCCGTCCAGCGTCATGGGCGCCACCAAGCGCGTGGCCGAAGCCATCGCCCGCCAGTTCGGCGGCGGCGGCCAGATGCGCGTCGGCGTCGTGCGTTTCGGCAACGTGCTGGGCTCGGCCGGGTCGGTCGTGCCGGTGTTCCGCCACCAGATCGCCCGCGGCGGCCCGGTCACCCTGACCGACGCCAATGTCGAGCGCTACTTCATGACCATCCCCGAGGCGGTGTCGCTGGTGCTGCGGGCCGTGGCCCAGTCGGCCGCCGACGCCCAGCCTCCCGCCGGCGTGCTGACGCTGGAGATGGGCGAGCCGGTGAAGATCATCGACCTGGCCCGCCGGATGATCGAGCTGCAGGGCCTGGTCCCCGGCAAGGACATCGAGATCCGCATCACCGGCCTGCGTCCGGGCGAGAAGCTCACCGAGGCCCTGGTCGACGTCAACGAGACCGCCGCGCCCAAGTCGGCCGGCGTGGTCGAGGCCACCCCGGTCGCGCCGCCGCCGCGCATCGACGAGGCCACCCTGGCCGACCTGGAGACCGCCGCCCTGGCCGGCGACGAGTTCGGCGTGCGCGCGCAGCTGTTCGCCCTGGTCGAGCGGCTGCGGTCGACGACGGCGGAGACGGCGAAGGCTTGATCCGGAGAACCTCCCCCTGTGGGGGAGGCGGCCGAAGGCCGGTGGGGGGGTCGTTCTCAGCTGCCGAAAACTCCGCCGATTTCGCTCACTCCCCCCCACCGATCGCTTCGCGATCACCTCCCCCACAGGGGGAGGTTCCCCAAGCCCCTCAGTGAAAATCCCGGCTTCGCAGCAGCCGCCCCGACACCTTCTGGCGCACGCGCGGCGCCGGGGCCCCGGGCTCGTCGCGCAAGGTCGACAACTCCGCCGACAGGTCGGTGAAGCCTTCGGCGACGATGTGGATCACGCCCTCGGCCGCCTGCACCTTGCCATGCACCACCAGGAACGAGGCGGTCATCACCACGTTGCGGTCGGCCTCGAAGCGGTCCTTCCAGACCACCGCGTTGGCCACGCCCGTCTCGTCCTCCAGGGTGACGAACACCACCCCCTTGGCCGTGCCCGGCCGCTGGCGGATCAGGACGAGGCCGCCGACCGACACCTTCTGGCCGTTGCGCATCCCCACCAGCCGGTCGGCGGTCACCGCGCCCATCTCCGCCAGCATCGGCCGATAGAAGCCGCACGGGTGCGCCTTCAGGGAGAGGCTGGTGGTGCGATAGTCCTCGGCCACCTCCTGCGGCTTGCCCATCGCCGGCAGGGCGACCCTGTCTTCGAACAACGGCAGGCCAGCCAGCAGCGGGGCCTGGACCGGCGCCTTGTGCTCGCCCTTCAGCCCCTTCACCGCCCACAGGGCGTCGCGCCGCGACAGGCCCGTGGAGGCGAAGGCGTCGGCCTCGGCCAGCAGTTCCAGCGCCCGCTGCGGCACGCCCCCCTGCGCGAACTCCGCCGGCGTGCGCGCGCCTTCGTCGCGAGCCTTCACCAGAGCTTTGACGTCGGTCTCCTTGAGGCCCTTGATCTGGCGCAGGCCCAGGCGCAGCGCCTTCCAGCGGGGGCGGGTCTTTTCGTTGGAGATCTTGCGGGGGTCGCGTCGCTCCTCCCCCGGGAAACGGGGGAGGTGGCGCGGCGCGGATACGCGCCGTGACGGAGGGGGCGCGGGACGGAGTGCGGCGGTCGCCCCCTCCACCGCTTCGCGGTCCCCCTCCCCCGCTAACGCGGGGGAGGAACTTGAGACTTCCAATGTGCAATCCCAGTCACTGGCCATCACGTCCGGCGGTCGCACCTCGACCCCGTGCTCGCGGGCGTCGCGCACCAGCTGGGACGGCTGGTAGAAGCCCATCGGCTGGGAATTGATCAGCGCCGCGCAGAACACGTCCGGCCAGGCCCATTTGATCCAGGCCGAGACGTAGACGAGCTTGGCGAAGCTGGCCGCGTGGCTTTCCGGAAAGCCGTAGTGGCCAAAGCCCTCGATCTGCTTGAAGCAGCGCTCGGCGAAGTCGCGCTGGTAGCCGCGCCGAACCATACCCTCGACGAACTTCACCCGGTATTCGGCCGGCGTACCCAGGTTGCGGAAGGTGGCCATGGCCTTGCGCAGGCCGTCGGCCTCGTCGGGCGTGAACTTGGCCGCCTCGATGGCGAGACTCATGGCCTGCTCCTGGAACAGCGGCACGCCGTAGGTGTTGCCGAGGATCTCCTCCAGCTCGTTCTCCGGTCCATGCTCGGGCGCGGGCTTGGGCCAGTCCACGGGCTCGATTCCGTTGCGGCGCTTGAGATACGGGTGGACCATGTCGCCCTGGATCGGTCCCGGGCGCACGATCGCCACCTCGATGACCAGGTCGTAGAACCGGCGCGGCCGCAGGCGCGGCAGCATCGACATCTGCGCCCGGCTCTCCACCTGGAACACCCCGATGCTGTCGGCCACGCACAGCATGTCGTAGACGCCCGCCACCTCGGCCGGCACGTCGGCCAGGTCGACGATGGCCTCGCCGTGATCCTCGCGCAGCATGCCGAAGGCCCGCTGGATCGCCGTCAGCATGCCCAGCGCCAGCACGTCGACCTTCATCAGGCCAAGACTGTCGATGTCGTCCTTGTCCCACTCGATGAAGGTGCGGTCCTTCATCGCCGCGTTGCCGATCGGCACGGTCTCGTCCAGGCGCCGCTTGGTCAGCACGAAGCCGCCCACGTGCTGCGACAGGTGACGGGGAAAGCCCATCAGCTCGGTGGCCAGGGCCACGGCTCGGGCGATCTCGGGCGCCTTGGGATCAAGGCCCGCATTCGTCAGGTGCTCCTCGGGCAGGCCGTCGCCCCAGCTGCCCCAGACCGTGCCGGCCAGCAGGCTGGTCACGTCCTCGGTCAGGCCCAGGGCCTTGCCGACGTCGCGGATGGCGCTGCGCGGGCGGTAGTGGATCACCGTGCCGCAGATGGCCGCATATTCCCGGCCGTAGCGTAGGTAGACGTACTGCATCACCTCCTCGCGCCGCTCGTGCTCGAAGTCGACGTCGATGTCGGGCGGCTCGCCGCGGTTCTCGGAAATGAAGCGGGTGAACAGCAGACGGTGCCTGGTCGGGTCGATCGCCGTCACCCCCAGGCAGTAGCAGACCGAGGAGTTGGCCGCAGACCCCCGCCCCTGGCACAGGATCCCCTGGCTCCGCGCCCAGCCGACGATGTCGTGCACGGTGATGAAGTAGTTGGGGTAGTCCATCTTGGCGATCAGCCGCAGCTCTTCCTTCAGCTGGGCCGCCACCTTCTCGGGCACGCCGTCCGGATAGCGCCAGGCCGCGCCCTGCCAGGTCAGGTCGGTCAGGTGCTGCATCGAGGTTTTGCCCGGCGGCACCGGCTCGTCGGGATATTCCTCGTGCAGGTCGGAAAGGTCGAAGCCGATGCGGGCGACGATCTCGGTGGTTCGGGCGATGGCCCTCGGCCAGCGCTCGAAAAGGCGCGCCATCTCGGCCGGGGCCTTGATGTGGCGCTCGGCGTTGGCCTCCAGCCGAAAGCCCGCCTCCTGGATCGTGCAGTGCTCGCGCACGCAGGTGATCACGTCCTGCAGCGGCCGCCGCTCGGGACCGTGATAGAGCACGTCGTTGGTGGCGACCATCGGCGCGCCGGCGCCCTCTCCCAAGGCGTCGAGGCGAGAGAGACGCTTGAGGTCCTGGGCCGCATAGGCGCGGGACGCAGCCAGCCACACCCGCCCCTTCAGCGCGGCGGCGATACGATGCAGGTCGGCCTCGAAGGCGGCGTCCAGCTTTTCGGGCGGCACGACCAGCACCAGCTGCCCCTCGCCGTGCTCGACGAAATCGGCCCACGACAGGACGCACTCGCCCTTGCCCGCCCGCCGCTGGCCCACGGTCAGAAGCCGGGTCAGCCGCGCGAAGGCCTCGCGGTCGGAGGGATAGCAGAGCAGGCTCGGCGTGCCGTCGGCGAAGTCCAGCCGGCAGCCGGCCAGGGCCCGGACCTTGAGTTTCTTCGCGGCCGTCCAGGCCCGCACCACCCCGGCCAGGCTGTTGCGGTCGACCACGCCCACGGCGGAAAGGCCCAGGGCCTCGGCGGTCAGCATCAGCTCCTCGGCCCGCGAAGCCCCGCGCAGGAACGAGAAGTTGGTGGTGGCCTGGAGCTCGGCATAGGCGCGGGTCATGGGATCCTCCCCCGTGGGGGAGGTGTCCGCGAAGCGGACGGAGGGGGGAGTTGCTGATGAACGTCCGCCGCCGCGGAAGCTGAAAACGCCCCCCCTCCGGGCCACCTTCCCCAGAGGGGGAGGATCTTTGAAGCTTCACCCAAACAGGCCATGCAGCCACCACTTCGGCAAAGCATCGTCGCCATAAAGCCCCTGCCGATAGATCCAGAACCGGCCGCCGGCCTCGTCCTCCACCCGGTAGTAGTCGCGGATCCTGCCCGGACCCGTGTCGTCGAAGTCGCCGCGCCACCATTCCTGGCCGATGCGCTCGGGGCCCTCGGCGGCCTGGACGCGGTGATGGCGGCCCCGCCAGGTGAAGCGCAGCGGCGGGTCGTCGGGCAGCTTGGCCATCACCTCGATCGGCTCGGGGCGCTTGAGCAGTCGCGTCGGGCGCGGCAGGTCGGGGTTCCAGGGCCGGGCGCCCGCCGGCGCCGCCAGGGGCGCGGAGCGGCCCACGGCGCGCTCGGGCACATGGCTCTCCACCGGATCGGGCCGCCAGACCCGCCCCTCGCCCAGCCGGTTGACCAGCCGGTCGACCAGCGGGGCCAGGGCCTCGGCCGCGTCCAGCTCGGCGTCGATGCGCGCCTGCCCCTGCGCCAGCGCCTCGACCGCGAAGGCGTGGACGGTGATCACGTCGATGCCGAAGCCCGGATCGACGACGTCGAGCTTGGGCGCGACCAGCCTGGCCAGGCGCGCCGCATCGCGCCCCGCCCGCGCCAGGCCGACGGGTATGGGAAAGGCCTTGCCGTCCAGGCGGTGATAAACGACCTCGAACCGCTTGGCCCCGCGCCCCTCGCCTTCCAGCCGCTTGCAGATCAGGGCCAGCACGTCGGCGGCGACGCGAGCCAGATCCTCGGGCGCGCTGATCGGCTCGAAGAAGGCCAGCCGCTCGAACCACGGACTGGCCGGACGCCGGAAGGCCAGGGCCTCGCCCGCAGCCCCCAGGGCCTGGTCCAGCCTCTGGGTGAAGGAAAGCCCGAAGCGCTTGGCCATCTGGGCGCGCGGCAGGGCGTAGAGCTGGCCGACGCGATGCAGGCCCAGGCGCGGCAGCTGGGCCTGGGCGGCCTCGTCCAGCCGCAGGGCCGCCACCGGCAGGCGCGCCAGGGCCTCGCGCTGGCCGCCGGGCGGAACCACCGCTCGCCCTGATCCGAAGCGCGCCTCTCCAAAGCGAGCGAGGGCCCAGGCCGCGCCGGCGGTGTCGGCGATCGCCCCACGCGCCGGCACGCCCCAGCGCGACAGGCGCTCCAGCAGGTCGGCCAGCATGGCGTCCTCGCCGCCCCACAGGTGGTCGGTCCCAGTGATGTCGAGCAGCAGGCCGTCGTCGCCGTCCACCGCCACGGCCGGCGAGAACCGCACGCACCAGTCGCAGAGGCTCTCCAGCGCCCGCCGGTCGGCGGCGGGATCATGGTCGGCCGTGACCAGCTGCGGAACCAGCGCCAAGGCGTCGGCGGCCTTCTGGCCGGCGGACAGGCCGAGCGCCATGGCGGCGGCGTCGACGGCGGCGAGGCGTCGGGTCCCGCGTTCGGAGACCAGCAGGGCGAAGGGGGGGTCTTGCGAAATCCTCCCCCCGAAGGGGGAGGTGTCGCCGAAGGCGACGGAGGGGGAAGTGATTTTCCGTGTCGCCTCGACTTCCCCCTCCGACCGCTTCGCGGCCACCTCCCCCTTCAGGGGGAGGATCTTTTCCTCACCCGACGGCGAGAAGGCGTTCGGGTGGTGTCTCGACCAGGTCGTGATCGGCCAGTTCGGACACCACACGGAAAGGATGCGGGCCATGGTCGGCCTCCGAATGTTCTAGGATCCACGCCCCCGGGCGTCCGCCCCGACAGCGTTCCAGCGCCACGCGCCAGGCGGGCGGGCCAAGACCCAGCCCATCCGGCGGCGCGCGCCCCGGCGCGGGGCCCACCCGCCAGCGGCTGAAGGCCGCCGAGCCGGTCGCGCCCCTGGCCGGTCCGCCATAGGGCCGGCGGTGCAGAACGACCCCGAAGCCGCCCGCCCGCTCGCAGGCCAGCTGCAGCCGGCGACCGGCCACCAGGTCGGGGGCCTCGGCCTCGCCGATGGCGACGGCGACGCCGGGCGTGGCCAGGGCGTCCTCCAGCACGCTCAGCCCCTCGGCCTCGTCGCGCACCCGAACCATCACCAGTCGTTCGACCGGAAAGCCCAGGTTCACCAGCCCCGGGACGTAGAGGTCCGAACGCCGCAGCACCCAGACCACCGCGCCCTTCACGGCGCGAGGTCTTGCGAGAAGCGCCGCGAAGGCCGCCGTCGCCGCCCCGCTCTCGCCCTCCAGCCCCTCGCCGACCACCTCGTGCCAGCCGGCCCGGGGCAGACCTCCGCCGGGCAGATGGCTGTCGATACGCGGATCGCCGAACGGCAGGACCGGAGTCGGAGTCCGAGTCCCCGCCTCGATGGCGGCGATCCGACCTCTCAGGGCCTCGATACGCGCCTCGCGCGAGCCGGGCATGGCGACCTCCGTTCACATTTTGTTCTGATCCCGATGGGCGCGGGAGTCAAGGTGATCGCGTGTGGCGAGGTGTCGCCGCCCAGCCCCACTATCGTCATCCCGGCTCTTCGCTTCGCTACGGCCGGGATGACGAAGAATGAGGATCTGAAGGTGTTTCAAACCCGCTCCACCCGCCGTCCCGCCAGGGCGCTGACCAGCGCCTCGGGGGCGGCGGGCTTGTGCAGCACCGGGCCGTCGTCGAGGCCGGGCTCCTGGTAGCCGGTCAGGTAGACGAAGGGGATGGCCCGCTCGGCCAGCGCCCTGGCCACCGGCGTGACCATGCGACCGCCGAGGTTCACGTCGAGCACGGCGCGGTCGATCAGGCTGCTCTCGATCAGCTCCAGGGCCTCCTCGACGTCGCCGGCCGGGCCGACCACCTGGGCGCCGGCCAGGGCCAGCACGCGGGCCAGCTCCATGGCCACCAGGGCCTCGTCCTCGACCACCAGCACCCGCTGGTCCTGCAGCCCGCCGTCGGGTGGAGCGCCGGTCATGGCCGCCGAGCGCTCGCCGCCGCCCGCGTGGGGCAGAGCGCCCCTGGAAAGCTCGATCCGGCAATTCAGGCCCTCGGCCCGCCAGTCGTGCGAGACCTGCGCGCCCAGCTGCTTGCCGGCGTTCTGGATCAGGGTGGAGCCGAAACCACGACGCGCCGGGGCGATGGTCGGCGGCCCGCCGCCCTCGCGCCAGTCGAGAACGAGGCGCCCAGCGTCCCAGGCCCAGGCCACCTCCAGCACCCCGCCGGGCGCCGACAGGGCCCCGTACTTGCTGGCGTTGGTGGCCAGTTCGTGCACGACCAGGCCCAGCGACTGGGCGGCCTCGGCGCGGATCAGCACAGGCGGGCCGTCCAGCACCACCCGGCTTTCGTGCTCGACGCTGTAGGCCTCCAGTTCCTGCTCCAAGAGGGCCCGCAAGCCCGCGCCGGTCCAGCGAGTGGTCGACAGCAGGCTGTGCGAACGGGCCAGCGAGCCGATGCGGCCGCTGAGCGCGGTGACGTACTGGCGCTTGTCGACGAAGGGGGTCAGCTGGACCAGCGACTGCACCACCGCCAGCACGTTCTTGGCCCGGTGGTCGACCTCGCGGATCAGCAGGCGCTCGGTCTCCTCGGCCTGGCGCAGGGCGGCGTCGGCGCGGGCCCGGCCGCTGGCGGCCCAGATCAGTTCGGCGACGTCGCCGACGAAGGCGACCTCGTCGACGCCCCAGGTGCGGGCGCATTCCTGGCAGACGAAGAGGTACGAGACCAGCCGCCCGGCCTTGACCAGCGGCACGGCCACGAAGGCCCGGATGTCGAGCGCGACATAGGCGTCCAGGCTGTGACGGGTGCGCGTGTCCTCGCGGACGTCGTCGATCACCACCTGCACCCCGGCCCGCAGATCATCGCTCATCGCCGGGCCGAAATCGTCGAGCACGAACAGCGGCCCGACCAGGGGCTGCACCCCCTCCCCGCCCCACTCGCCGACGATCTGGGTGGAGACGCCGGCGAGATCGACCTCGGCATAGCCGGCGCGCTGGGCGCCCAACTGCGCGGCCAGCACGGCGCAGGCCCTGTCGGCGATGGCGGCGACCTCGCTCTCCTCGCGCAGCTGGCGGCCCAGGTCCAGCATCAGGGCCCGCCGCCGCTCGCGCACCAGGAGGCGCGCCAGCTCGGCCTCGGCCCGCTTGCGCGCGGAAATGTCGGTGACCAGCACGTAGTAGCCGAGCACCGCGCCGTCGGGCGCCACGTCCGGCACGTACTTGGCCTCGACATGGCGCAGGCCGGCGGCCTGGTAGGGCACTTCGCCCTCGAAGGTCAGGCTCTGGCCTTCCAGCGCCCCGTCCACATGGTCGCGCACGCGCTCATAGGCGTCCGCGCCCATGACCTCGAGCAGGGACCTGCCCTCGATGTCCTCGCGACGCACGCCGAACCAGGTCTCGTAGGCGCGATTGACGAAGCGATAGCGGCGATCGGCGTCGACATAGCCGATCAGGATCGGCACCGCGTCGGCCATGGTCGCCGAGAAGGTGTCCCGTCGACCGGCGTGGGAGGGCGAAGGGGCGTCGTCGGTCATGGATTACGGCGCTCGTTTCGCGAAGGCGGCAGGCTTGCACGACCACCTCCGCAGGTGGAGTGAGACAAACGGTCGCGCCCCGGGCCGTTAATCCTCCCGTCGGAAGGTGACCACCAGCACGTCGCGGCGCGCCTCCTGCCCGGCTTCGAGCGGCGAGATCGCGGTCACTCCGTGCAGGACGCGATGGTCGTCGATGAACACCGCGTCGCCCGGCTGCGTCAGGGTGAAGGAGCCCAGCGACCGGCCGTCGGGGGCGAAGATGTCGGTGACGCCGCTGGCCACATTGTGGCGCTCGACCAGCATGACGATCACCCAGTCGACGCCGTCGCGGTGCGCGCCCTCGGGCGTGGGCAGGCCGGCCTCGCCGTCGTGGGCCTCGATGCGGAACTGATGCAGCTCGACGTGCCAGGCCGCGGGCGGGCCGGCGGTCAGCGGGTGGAAGAGCTCCAGGCCCGCCTTCAGTACGCTCTGGGTGACCGGATGCTCGGCGACGCCTTGCGTCACCGGCTCGAACCAGCGCTGCACGCCGCCGTTCAGGGCGTTGTAGTCGCGGCTCTGGTAGTGCGGCTGGTGCGGCTTGCGCGCGATCGTCCCATCCGCCGAAGCGGCGAAGGCCGCGAACCGCCGGCGACGATAGCGCCCGCCGTCGGCCATGAAGCCGTCGACGCCCAGGTCGTTCCAGCTGTCGGCGAACAGGTCCCAGTCCGGCAGCCCGCCCAGCAGAGCCCGCATGTCGGCGGCCGGGGCGATGGCGAACCCCTCCTCCGCGATGCTCCTGGAAATTCCGCTCACGCCGGCGCTCCCGGCCGGAAGAACAGGCCCAGCTTCAGCGAGCGCGCGATGCGCTCGGCCTTCTGGCCGACGATGGCGGCGCGCGGGGCGTCGAACAGCTCCACGCAGGTGGCGTGGAACAGGTTCAGCCACGGAGTGAACATCCACTCCTGGAAGCCCTCGATGCGCTGGTGCACCGCCATCGGCGAGCCCTTGTAGCGCCCCGAGCCTTGCAGCACCGTCGCCCAGAAATCCTTCAGCGTGGCCATGTGATGGGGCCAGGCCTCCTCGGCGATCTGGCCGTTGAACACCGGCCCGATGCGCGGATGGCGGCGGACCTTGGCGTAGAAGGCCTCGACCAGGGCGTCGATCTCGGCGTCGGTGAAGGTCGGTTCTTGGAGGGCGGGCTCGGACATGCGCCCTAGATGGTCCCAAGCGGCCCGGCAGCCAAGCTAGGGAACAGTACCTAAGCGGAAAAATGGGACGCGACCCTCGTCCTTCGACACGCTCAGGATGAGGGTCTACTGCACGCCCTGCGAAATGGTCCTCACCCTGAGCCCGTCGAAGGGCGAGGACCACGCACGCCGCTACGCCTTGCCGGTTACGCCCTGCTGCGGCGCGGACCCCTGCAGGCTCCAGTCGCCAGACTTGGCTTCCGGCCCGCGATCCAGGCGCAGGTTGTTCTGCACGTTGTCGACGCCCGAGACGCTTTCGGCCAGCAGTTCGGCCCGGCGCTTGTCGTCGCGGGCGTGGACCGTGCCGCTCAGCGTCACCTCGCCGTCCTTGACCGCCACCTCGATGGACGAGGCGTCCAGCCAGCCGTCGTCGGTCAGCCGGTCGCTGACGTCCTCGCGGATGCGCTCGTCCGAGCGGCGATAGCCCTTGGGACCCCGGCCGCGATGATCGGCGCGGATGGCCGCGTCGTGCTCGCGGCGGCGCTGGGCGTCGTGGTCGCCCATCCAGGCAGAAACCTCGTCGCGGGCCCGCTCGAACCAGCCGCGATCGTCGTCGTGGCGGTCGCGCGGATGGCGGGCGTAGGCCCAGTGCTCCCGGTCATGGCGGCCCCGCCCCGGACCATCGGTATAGTAGTTGCGCTCGCGCTCGTGGCGGCGGTCGAAATAGGCGCGGTCGCCATAGTCGGGCGCCTCGCCGCGATAGCCGCCCCCGCCGTAGTCGGCCGTGGAGCCGCCGAAGTCGAAGCCGCCGACCTGGCCGTAGTCGCCCGGCGCCCGATAGCCCCGGCCCGAGGCGTAGTCCGAGCCCGAGCGGATCGAGCCATAGCCGATGTCGCCGCCCTGGCTGACCGCCCGGCGCAACTCGGCGCTTCCCGAGCGGCGGCGCGGCTCGCCGTAACTGCGCTGCTCGCGGGCGGCGTAGCGGTCGCGCCAGTCGGGATCCTGGGCGTAGCGGTCCTGGCGGCGCCCATCGGCGCGAGAGGCGTCGTAGCCGTAGCCGCGCTCGTCGTCGAAATCTCGGTCGCGGTCGACCTCGAAGCGGCCTTCACGGTCGTTCCAGCGGGACTCGGGCATCAGTCTTCTCCGTGGCTCTCATGTGGCGTCGGGACGCGTCGAGGCGTCCCATGGGGCTGAGAGAACGGAGGGGCCGAAAGGCCTGTTCCTAATGCGACGCTTCTTTGGGCGCGGCGTCAGCCATCTGTGGATGACTACGGGATAGGTCGACGGCGGCCTGTAGATTGTCGGCCAGCAAGGCGTGCCTTCGCGCGCGGGGAAGCTTATGTTGGCGCTCTAACGCCATGCGCTTCGACGACCGCTTCCTTGAAGAACTGAAGTCCCGCCTTCGCCCCTCCGACGTGGTCGGAAAGACGGTGAAGCTGCGGCGGCAGGGTCGCGAGTATGCGGGGCTGTCGCCCTTCACCAAGGAAAAGAGCCCGTCGTTCTTCGTCAACGACGACAAGGGCTTCTATCACTGCTTCTCCAGCGGCAAGCACGGCGACATCATCAGCTTCCTGCAGGAGACCGAGCGCCTCACCTTCAGCGAGGCGGTCGAGCGGCTGGCGGCCGAGGCCGGCATGAGCCTGCCCGAGCCCGACGCCCGCGCCGCCCAGGACGATCGCAAGCGCGCGGGGCTGGGCGACTGGATGGAGCTGGCGGCGGCCTGGTTCGAGGCCGAGCTGCGACGCCCCGTCGGCAAGGACGCCCGCGCCTATCTCGACCGCCGCGCCCTGCCCGAGGATCAGTGGAGCCGCTTCCGCATCGGCTTCGCCCCGGGCGGCCGCACGGCGCTGAAGGACTATCTGGTCACCAAGGGCGCCAAGCCCGGCGACCTGGTCGAGGCGGGTCTGCTGATCGCGCCCGAGGACGGCGGCGCGCCCTATGACCGCTTCCGCGACCGGATCATCTTTCCGATCACCGACACGCGCGGCAAGGTCGTCTCGTTCGGCGGCCGGGCCATGGATCCCAACGCCCGCGCCAAGTACCTGAACGGCCCCGAGACCAGCCTCTTCCACAAGAGCCGGGTGCTCTACGGCCTCTACGACGCCCGCAAGATCCTGCACGCGGCCCAGGCGGCGGCTCCCAACGAGCAGACCCCGCTGCTGGTGGTCGAAGGCTATATGGACGTCGTGGCCTGCCAGCGGGCGAACCTTTCGGCCGTGGCGGCCATGGGCACGGCCCTGACCGAGGAGCAGATGGAGGCGCTGTGGCGCCTGCATCCCGAGCCGACGCTCTGCTTCGACGGCGACAAGGCCGGCCAGCGCGCCGCCAGCCGCGCCATCGACCGCGCCCTGCCCCTTCTGAAGCCCGGCCGCTCGTTCCGCTTCTCGATCGTCAGCGGCGGCAAGGACCCCGACGACGTGCTGCGCGAGCAGGGTCCGGCGGCGCTGAAGGCCCAGGTCACCCAGACCACGCCCTTCGTCGAGGCGCTGTTCGTGCGCGAACGCGACCTGGAGCCGCTCGACACCCCCGAGCGCAAGGCCGGCCTCAAGCAGCGCCTGCGCGCAGCGGCCGGCACGATCGCCGACAAGGACCTGGCCAGCGCCTACAAGGACGACCTCTACGCCAAGCTCGACGTCCTGTTCCCCAAGCCGGCCTATGGCGGCGGCGGCCAGGGCGGCCAAGGCGGGGATCGTCCGTTCACCCCGCGCGGCGGCGGTGGCGGCGGCTGGAAAGGCCGCGAGCGCGGTCCGCCCGATCCCGGCATCCGCGGCGTCGCCCGCGAACAGATCGGCCGCCGGCTGAACCCCTTCCACGCGGCCGTGGCCATCGCCGCCGTCGACCATCCGGGCTGGGCGCGCCCCTATGACGAGGCGCTGGAGCGGATCGGCTTTGGCGAAGCGCGCCTCAAGGGCCTGGCCCACGAGATCTTCGAGGCGCTGATCGACGACATCAGCGAGGACACGCCGTTCCGCGACATCCTGGTCCGCAAGGGCCGGGGCGAGGAACTGGCCGAGCTCGACCGCCTGGCCCAGACCCTCAAGCCGCCGTTCCTCGATCCGAAGATGGAGCGCGAGCGCGCCCGCGCCCTGTGGGCCGCCTGCTACGAGGCCATCGTCGAGGTCGGCGACGCCCAGCGCGCCCTCAAGGCCATGCGCGAGGAAGCGGTCACCGCCGCCAGCCTGACCGCCACCCGAGACCTGCGCGACCGCATCGCCATCCTCGAGCGCCAGATCAGCAACCTGGAATTCTGGCAGCCCGCGCACTGATCAGCTTCAGGCGCCCAAACTCGACTTTCCTCGCCCGACAAAACCCCGCCTCCCTCGCCCCTGTGGCGAGGGCCCATGCCGGCCGCCGCCCAGACAACGACAGTGCTCGAAAGGTCTGAGCAGTTGAACCATGGATCCTCGCCACAGGGGCGAGGAAAGCGAATTCAAGAACGTCTCTCGGTGGGAGGCTCCTAGCGGGAGCGCCCTTCACTGCCGCGCTTTCCCCCGCTAACAACGCCGCCATGCGCATCGTCGTCGTCGGAGCCTACGGGCTGATCGGATCCTACGTGACCGCCCGCCTGCTGGCCGACGGCCATGCGGTGGTCGGGGTCGGCCGCGACCTCGTCCAGGCGCGCCGGCGGTTCCCCAGCGTCGACTGGCGCGCCGCCGACCTGCGCACCGCCAGCGTCGCCGACTGGACCGCCCTGCTGACCGGCGCCGACGCCGTGGTCAATTGCGCCGGCGCCCTGCAGGACGGCCCGCGTGACGACCTGCACGCCGTCCACGCCCAGGCCGTCGCCCGCCTGATCGAGGCCTGCGAGGCGACCGGCGCGCGGCTCGTCCACATCTCGGCCGCCGGGGTCGCGCCCGGCCGCGTCGATCCGTTCGGCGCCACCAAGCAGGCGGCCGAAAACCTGATCGCGCAGAGCCGCATCGACTGGATCATCCTGCGGCCGGGGCTGGTGATCGCGCCGGCGGCCTATGGCGGCACGGCGCTGCTGCGGGCCCTGGCGGCGTTCCCGCTGGCCATACCCGCCGTGCATGCGCAGGCCCGTGTCCAGGTCGTGGCCGCCGAGGATGTCGCCGCCGCCGTGGCGGCCGCGATCCGCCCCGAGACCGCGTCCGGCCAGAGCCTCGACCTCGTCCATGCCGAGCCGATCGCCCTGGGCGACCTTCTGGTCCGGCTGCGCGGCTGGCTGGGCCTGGCGCCGGCCCCCGTCGTCGCCCTGCCGCCCGCCCTGGCGGCGATCCCGGCCTGGACCGCCGACGCCCTGGCCTTCCTCGGCTGGCGCAGCCCGATGCGCAGCACCGCCCTCCAGCAACTGCGCCTGGGCGTGGCCGGCGAGGACGCGCACGCCGAACGGCTGGACCTCGCCCCCCGATCGCTGGACCAGATCCTGGCGGCCATGCCGTCGGGCGTGCAGGAGCGCTGGTTCGCCAAGGCCTGGCTGGCCAAGCCGCTGATCCTGACAACCCTGGCGGCCTTCTGGCTGGCCTCGGGACTGATCGGGATCACGGTGAGCCGCGACGCCGCCGTCGCCCTGCTGACCAGCGCCGACATGCCGCAGCCCCTGGCCCAGGCCTTCGTGGTCGGCGGCGGGATCGTCGACATCGCCCTGGCGCTGATGGTCGCCCACCGCCGCACCGCGCGCCTCGCCTTGCTGGGCATGATCGCCGTCACCGCCGGCTACCTGACCGGCGGCGCGATCGTGCGACCCGACCTGTGGCTCGATCCGCTGGGCCCGCTGGTGAAGAGCATTCCCGCCGCCGTGCTGGCGATCGCCGCCCTCGCTCTCCTGGACGAACGCTGATGGACCTCTATCTCCTGCTGAAGGCCGCCCACGTGGTCGGGGCCACCGTGCTGCTGGGCACGGGGGCCGGCATCGCCTTCTTCATGCTGATGGCCCACCGCACCGGCCAGCCGGCCCTGATCGCCCACACCGCCCGGGTGGTGGTGGTCGCCGACACGGTGTTCACCGCCAGCGCCGTCATCGTCCAGCCGATCACCGGCGCGGCCCTGGCCCATGTGGTCGGCTATCCGCTCTTCAGCGGCTGGATCGGGCTAAGCCTCGTGCTCTACATCTTCACCGGCCTGTGCTGGCTGCCCGTGGTGTGGATCCAGATCCGCCTGCGCGACCTGGCCGACGCCGCCGCCAAGGCCGGTGAGCCGCTGCCCGAGCGCTACCACCGCCTGTTCCGCATGTGGTTCGTGCTAGGCTTCCCCGCCTTCGCCGCCGTTCTGGCCATCGTCTGGCTGATGCTGGCCAAGCCGAGCTTCTGACCATGACCGCCTACTCCAAAGACGACGTCGCCCGCCTCGCCGAACGGCTGCTGAACCGCAGTCTGCCCAAGGCCGAATGGACCCACGCCGCCCACCTGACCGCCACCCTGCGCCTGGTGCGCACCCGCGACGAGGGCCTGGAGCGCGACCTGCCGGGGATCATCCGCGCCTATAACGAAGCCGTCGGCGGGGTGAACGACGACGCCAGCGGCTATCACGAGACCATCACCCAGGCCTATCTGGCCGCCATCCGCGGCTTCGTCGCCGCCCTGCCGGCCGATCTGGACGACGGCGAGGCCGCCGCCCGCCTGCTGGCCACGCCGCTGGGCGACAAGGCCTGGCCGCTGGGCTTCTGGTCGCGCGAGCGGCTTTTCAGCGTCGAGGCGCGCCGCGGCTGGATAGAGCCGGATCTCACGCCGTTGGCGCACGCCCCGCCCGAGACCGTGCGATGACCCTGATCATCACCCTGGCCCTATTGGGGTCCAACCTGTTCTGCTTCCTGCTGTTCGCCCACGACAAGGCCGCCGCCGTGCATGGCGAGCGGCGGGTGCCCGAGCGCGTGCTGCTGCTGTCGGCGGCGATGTGCGCCGCGCCCGGCGCGCTGATGGCCCAGCGCTGGCTGCGCCACAAGACCCGCAAGCAGCCGTTCGGGACCTGGCTGATCCTGATCGCCTTCGCCCAGGCCTGCGCCGTCGCCGGCCTCGTCGTCCTGGCCTATCGAGCCCCATGACCCAGCGCCTTCTCACCCTGCTTCGCGGCAAGACCCCCATCCGCCCGCTCGACGCGCTGAAGGGCGGCGGCGGCGCGCTGCTGGGCCTGCTGTTCGCGGGCCTCTTGGGACGCTTCGCGGTCGGCGGCGGCGACTGGCTGCATCCGCTGCTGGTCGCGCCGATCGGGGCCTCGGCGGTGCTGATCTTCGCCGTGCCCGCCAGCCCCCTGGCCCAGCCGCGCGGCGTGATCGGCGGCAATGTCGTCTCGGCCTTCATCGGCATAACCGTCGCCATGCTGCTGCCGAACCAGCCGCTGGTCGCAGCCCCGCTGGCGGTGGGCCTGGCCATCGCGGTCATGATCCTGCTGGGCTGCCTGCACCCGCCCGGCGGCGCGGTGGCCCTGATCACCGTCATCGGCGGACCGGCCGTGACCAAGGCCGGCTATCTCTTCGCGCTCAATCCGGTGGCCGTCGACTCGGTGCTGCTGGTCGCCGCCGGCATGGCCTGGAACCGGCTGGTCGGCCGTTCCTACCCGCACAGGGCCCCCGCCCCGCCGCCCAGTCCGCACGGCACGGCCGATCCCCTGCCCGCCTCGCGCATCGGCTACGACGCCGGCGACCTGGACAAGGCCCTGGCCCGCTACGGCGAGCTGCTCGACGTCAGCCGCGATGACCTCGACGTCCTGTTCCGCGAGGTCGAGATCCAGGCCCACCAGCGCCTGCACTCGCAGATCCGCTGCGGCGAGGTGATGTCGCGCGACGTCATTCGCCTCGACCGCGCCCAGTCGGCGGAAAGCGCCCTGGCCTTCCTGCAGAGCCACGACCTGCGCGCCGCCCCGGTGGTCGACGAGGACGGCCGCGTCATCGGCATGGCCCGCCGCGCCGAGCTGCAGGCCAACCGCCGCCGCACGGTCGAGGCCGCGCTCGATCCGTTCGTCCACCGGGTGCGCGAGGGAACGCCGATCGCCGCCCTGCTGCCGATCCTCTCCAGCGGCCAGACCCACGAGGCCATGGTCGTCGACGGCGACCGCCGGCTGGTGGGGGTGATCACCCAGACCGACCTGATCGCCGTGCTCTATCGCGCCCACATCGTCGAGAGCGTGCTGTGACGAGGCTTGACTGACGCGCGCGTCGCCGCGCCATGCTGGGGCAAATCGATAGGGGAAACGCCATGCTCGTCGTCCACCACCTGAACAACTCGCGCAGCCAGCGCGTGCTGTGGCTGCTGGAGGAGCTTGGCGTCCCCTACGAGGTCAAGCGCTACGAGCGCGACGCCAAGACCATGCTGGCCCCGCCCGAACTGCTGGCCATTCACCCGCTGGGCAAGTCGCCGGTGATCACCGACGGCGACAAGACGATCGCCGAGACCGGCGCGATCATCGAATACATCCTCGACGTCTACGGGAACGGCCGCCTGATTCCGCCGGCCGGCACGCCCGAGCGCCTTCGCTTCACCTACTGGCTGCACTACGCCGAGGGCTCGGCGATGACGCCGCTCTTGCTGAAGCTGGTCTTCACCGCCCTGCCCGCCCGCGCCCCAGGCCTGCTGAAGGGCCTGGTCAAGGCCATCGCCGCCAAGGCCCAGTCGGGTTTCGTCGACCCGCAGCTGAAGAGCCACATCGACTACTGGAACGGCGAGCTGTCCAAGTCCGAATGGTTCGCCGGCCCCGAGTTCACCGCCGCCGACGTGATCATGAGCTTCCCGCTCGAGGCCGCCGTGTCGCGCGCCGGGGCCGGTTCGCGCCCCAAGGTGAAGGCCTTCCTCGAGCGCATCCATGCCCGCCCGGCCTATCGCGCCGCCCTGCAGCGCGGCGGCGAGTACGCCTACGCCGACTAGGGAACACACCGCACAACTCACGGCCGAGCTTGCGCCTGCGACACGGCGACGCTCGGCCCCGACTTTAAGACTTCACACACCACGGAGGCGCAAAACCTCTCCCTGGAAGCCGCCAGTCCATGGCTTAGCTTGCCCGGAGATCGAGTTTGTCCCTGTCGCGTGTTCGAACCTGGCGTGATCTGCTTCACGCCCTTGGTCGGACGTTCGCCGCAACCTCTGCGATCATCGTCACTCTACTGGCCGTAACGTTGTCCAGCGCCTCGCCGCGCGATCCCGGACGCGTCGCCGCCGTGTTCCCGCCCTGGTGGACCCCCGCCCGCGCCGCCGGAGCCGCCACCTCGGCCGGCGACATATCCGGCGCCGGCGCGGTTCCCTTCATTCTGATCCTGCGCGGCGACCCGGCCACGCTGGGCGGCCGCCTGCGCGCCGCCGGCGCCCTCGTCCTGCTCGATCCCGACGCCGCCGGCGTCTGCGCCAAGACCGTCCTGGAGCCCCGTCCATGAGCACGAAGCCCTCGAATCTCGACGCGCAGCGCCGTTCCGGCGGCCGGCTGATCCTGCTGCTGACCGCCCTGATGGCCCCCATCGTCATCGCCGCCCGCTTCCTGGTCGGCGAGCCGGTTGCGGGCATGGCCGTCGCCACGGTCATGGTCACGGCCCTGGCGGCCGGCGCCGTCCTGCATCGCGGCGAGACCACCACGGGCCGGATCCTGTCGGGCGTGGCCCTGATGGCCCAGGTCTCGCTGCTGGTCGCCGCCCTGGGCGGCCACGCCTGGCAGATAGACATGCACATGGCCTATTTCGCGGCCCTGGCCCTGCTGGTGGTCTATTGCGACTGGACCGTCATCGCCGCCGCCGCCGCCACGGTCGCCGTCCACCACCTGGCGCTCAGCTACCTGCTGCCCACGGCCGTGTTCCCCGGCTCGGCGAGCCTGGGCCGGGTGCTGGTCCACGCCGTCATCCTGATCATCGAGGCCGGCGCCCTGATCGCCGCGACCTTCAGCATCCACCGGGTCATCGGCCTGGCCGAGCGCGCCCGGGCCAAGGCCGAGGCCGCCATGCAGGAGGCCCGCGAGGCCGACGCCGCCGCCGACAGCGCCCGCCGCTCGGAAGAGGAAGGCCGCATCGCCCACGCCTCCGTTCAGGCCGCCGCCGAGCGCCAGCGCGCCGACATGGTCGACGCCCTCGCCGCCAGCCTGTCGCGCCTGGCCAAGGGCGACCTGTCGGTGCGCCTGATCGAGGAGTTCTCCGCGTCGTACGAGCAGTTGCGCGCCGACTTCAACCAGGCGGCCGGCAAGCTGGCCGGGGCCCTGGCGATCATCGACGAGCGCGCTTCGGGCGTGCGCCACGGCTCCGACCAGATCGCCGACGCGGCCGCCAACCTGTCGCGCCGCACCGAGCAGCAGGCCGCCAACCTGGCCGAGACCGCCAGCGCCATGGACGAAATCACCGCCACGGTCGGGCAAACGGCCGACGGCGCCCGCAAGGCCGCCGCCGTCGTGGCCCGGGCCCGCGACGACGCCCGCCGCTCGGGCGAGGTGGTCGGCGAGGCGGTCGACGCCATGGGCGCGATCGAGACCTCGGCCACCCAGATCTCGCGGATCATCGGAGTGATCGACGAGATCGCCTTCCAGACCAATCTTCTGGCGCTGAACGCCGGCGTCGAGGCCGCCCGCGCCGGTGACGCCGGCAAGGGCTTCGCCGTGGTCGCCTCCGAGGTGCGGGCCCTGGCCCAGCGCTCGGCCGAGGCCGCCAAGGAGATCAAGCATCTGATCACCACCTCGACCCGCCAGGTCGGCGAGGGCGTCGAACTGGTGGGCCGCACCGGCGAGGCGCTGGACCGCATCGTCCTGCAGATCGCCGAGATCGACGGCCTGGTCTCCGAGATCGCCGCCAGCGCCCAGCATCAGGCCCAGGGCCTGACCCAGGTCAACACCGCGGTGAATCAGATGGACCAGGTGCTGCAGCAGAATGCGGGCCTGGTGGAAGAGACCGCCGCCGCCACGCACGCCCTGAACGACGACGCCGGCGAGCTGGCCCGCCTGGTCGGTCAGTTCCAATTGCCTGGAGATCGCCTGGCGGCGACTGCGGCGCGCGGTTCGCGACGGGCCTGAGGACCAGGCGCCGTCGTCAGCTTGGCCACGCAACCCTTAGGGCGCGTGAGGCTTGCTTATCCGGAATGCGGCGCCTATCCTCTCAGCCCCCGGTCGCGATCGCCAGCGACTGGAAGTCTTCCTCCCTTAGGGCGAACCGAGCTAAAATCCACAATGGAAAAAGTGCCGATGACCGTCGTGGGTTATCAAACCCTCGACGAAGAACTGAAGCGTTTGAAGACGATCGAACGGCCCGCCGTGATCGCCGCGATCGCCGAGGCGCGCTCGCACGGCGACCTCTCGGAAAACGCCGAGTACCATGCCGCCAAGGAACGTCAGGGCTGGATCGAAGGCCAGATCGCCGAGATCGAGGACAAGATCGCCCGCGCCCAGGTCATCGACGTGTCGAAGCTCTCCGGCTCGCAGGTGAAGTTCGGCGCCACGGTCAGCGTGGTCGACGAGGACACCGAAGAAGAAGCCCGCTACCAGATCGTGGGCGACCATGAGGCCGACGTGAAGTCGGGCCGCATCTCGCTGAGCTCGCCGCTGTCGCGCGCCATGATCGGCAAGGAAGTCGGCGAAGTGGTCGAGGTCAACACGCCCGGCGGCGTGAAGGCCTACGAGATCCTCAAGGTCGAGTGGGTCTAGGCTTCAGCCCTAACCCCGCCATAAAGTCCGGCCAATCGCCGCGGAGTCGCCTGTTCAGGGTGGTTCCGCGGCGTTCGCCGTTTTGAGGGCTGGAGCGATGAGCGCCAATCAGACGCCAGGTCCCGAACCGCTGACCATCTGGGCCGTCTCGGACGGTCGCGCCGGCATCGAGGCCCAGGCCGTGGGCCTGGCCGAGGCCATCGCGCGCAAGCGTCCGGCCAGGATCGTCGTCAAGCGCGTGGGTTGGAAGGGCCGCACCGGCCGCCTGCCCTGGTGGCTGGCCTGGCTGCCGCGCCGCTGGCTGACGCCCGAGAGCGAGATCACCCCGCCCTGGCCCGACCTGTGGGTCGCCGCCGGCCGCGCCACCCTGCCTCTGTCGATCCGCCTGAAGAAATGGTCGGGCGGCAAGACCTATGTCGTGCAGATCCAGGACCCGCGCGTCCCGGCCCACATGTTCGACCTGGTGATCCCGCCCAAGCACGACCGCCTGACCGGCGACAACGTGGTGGCGATCACCGGCTCGCCGCATCGCGTCAGCCCAGACCGTCTCGACGCCGAATACGAGAAGTTCAGGGACGCCATCGAGGCCCTGCCCCGCCCGCGCGTGGCGGTGCTGCTGGGCGGCAAGTCCAAGGCCTTCGACCTGCCGGTCGAGCGCGCCGCCCAGATGGCGCACGAGATCCAGCTGCCGCTGGAGCAGGAAGGCGGCAGCCTGCTGATGACCTTCTCGCGCCGCACGCCCGAGCCGGCCCGCGCCTTGCTGGCCGCCCGCCTGCGCGAGGTGCCCGGCATCATCTGGGACGGCGAAGGCCCCAACCCGTATTTCGCCTTCCTGGCCGCCGCCGACTACATCCTCGTCACCGAGGACTCGACCAACATGGCCACCGAGGCGGCCTCGACCGGCAAGCCGGTGTTCATCCTCAAGATGGAAGGTCAGAGCGTGAAGTTCCGGCTTTTCCACGAGGAGCTGGAACGCCAGGGCGCGGCCCGCCCCTATGGCGGCGCCTTCCACGGCTGGACCTACGAGCCTGTGGACGAGACCGGCCGCGCCGCCGCCGAGGTCCTGGCCCGGATGGACGCCCGCAAGGCCGCGCTCTAGCCTGACCGGATGATCCTCGCCGTCCTGCAAGCCCGCATGAGCTCCACCCGCCTGCCGGGCAAGGTGCTGATGCCGATCGTCCGTGCGCCGATGATCATCCGCCAGATCGAGCGCGTGGCCCGCGCCCGCCGCATCGACAAGCTGGTGGTGGCCACCAGCACCGACCCGCTGGACGACGCCATCGAGGCGGCCGTGCGCCGCGACGGGATCGCCGTGCATCGCGGTCCGCTGGACAACGTGCTCGAACGCTTCCTCGGCGCGCTGGACGCCCATCCGGCAGACCACGTGGTGCGCCTGACCGCCGACTGCCCGCTGGCCGATCCGACGGTGATCGACGCGACCATCGACCTGCACCTGTCGTCGCGCGCCGACTACACCAGCAACAGCCCCGAGGGCGCGGCCTATCCCAAGGGCCTCGACGTCGAGGTGATCACCGCCGCCGGCCTGCGCCGCGCCGCTGCGCAGGCGAACACCCCCGAGGCCCGCGAGCACGTCACCTGGGACGTCTGGAACAATCCCGACCGCTGGAACCTGGCGTGGCTGCCGGACGCCCCCGGCCAGGGCGCGGTGCGCTGGACCGTCGACAGGCCCGACGACTACGCCTTCGTGGCGGCGGTCTATGACGCGCTCTATCCGGCCAACCGCGCCTTCACCTCCGACGACGTCCGCGCCTTCGTGCGCGGCCGCGAGGACCTGCTGAACTACGGCGGCGACAGGCGCGCCTAGAGCCGGGTGCGACAATCGCGCCGCATCCCTTAAGGACAGGGTTAACAAAGTATTCGGCAAAGCGGCCCCAGGCTGCTGCCGCGACCGCTCCACCGGTTCGCGCCAGCTTTTGAGGGGCCTCCGGTTCGGGGGCGGACGGACATGCGCGCCCTGCCCGACATCCGGGGTCTGAAGTATCCCGACGAGTTCATCGCCCGCCACTTCTTCAAGCGCGGCCTGCACCAGCGCGCCGGCAAGGTGGTCGAGCTGGGCGGCGGCACGGGCAACAACCTGTCGCTCTACGCCGCCTATGGCTGGACCCTGGTCAATGTCGACTATTCGGCAGCCGCGCTGGAAGACGCCCGCTGGAACCTGGGCGAGGCCGCGACCCTGATCCAGGCCGACCTGTCGCTGGGCCTGCCCGACGGGATCGAGGGGCCGATCGACGTCCTGCTGATCCCCAACCTGCTCTGCTACCTGACCAACGCCCAGGCCCACCGGGTGCTGACCGCCGTGCGCGAGAAGCTGGCCCCGAACGCCGAGGTGTTCGTGCGCACCCGCCTGGTCGACGACTATCGCTATGGCCGCGGCGTGGCCGAGGAGCCCGACGGCTTCCGCCTGGCCACGCCGGAGACCGGCGAACAGGGCCTGTTCAACCTGTTCTATACCGAGGCGGGTCTGGTGAACCGCCTGCGCGACGAGCTGGGTCTCACGCAGCCCGACGTCTTCCGTGTCTGTTTCGACAACCTGCAGGCCGGCGTTCGCGTGCCGCGCAACAGCGACCTCGTGGTCTGGGGCGCTGCGTCGTGAGCGGCCGCATCCGCATCGTCGGCGGCGGCCTGACCGGGATCATGGCCGCCTTCGAGGCCCATCGCCTGGGCTGGCGCAATATCGAACTGCACGAGCGCTTCGACGCCCTGGGCGGGGTGGCCCGCCCCAAGGTCGTGAACGGCGCCGAGATGCGCGACGGCTGCGTCTATTTCGGCCCCGAGGGCGACGCCCTGGTCGAACGCCTGAAGGCGCAAGGCGGGGCCTTCGAGACCTTCGACAACCGCTTCGGCTCGCTCAGCCTCGACGGCGCGGGCAAGCGGGTCTTCACCTGGGACTTCGGCGGTCCGGCCGTCGACTGCGCCAGCCTGCGCATCGCCCGCCCCGCCGGCGACAGCCTGGCCGACCGCATCGCCGCCTATCCCTCGCCCATCGCCGAGACCCTGGCCGAATACTGCCGCTGGCACCTGGGCGCCGACCTTGCCGCCGTGCACGGCGACGCGGCCATTCCGCTGGCCATCAACCGCGTCTATCCGGCGAGCGCCGAGACCCCGGCCCTGGTCGCCCTGAAGGCCTCGAACGAATGGGCCGACGAGCTGTACGGCGTGCCGCGCGGCCTCTCGGGGCGCACCGCCAACGTCACCGCCAGCCTGCCGAGCGGCGGCTTCACCGCCCTGTTCGAGACCTGCCGCCGGTCGCTGGAAGCCCTGGGCGTCGACATCCGCTTCGAAAGCCTGATCTCGCCCCGCCAGGTGATGGCCGAGCACACGGCCGGCGATACGGTGGTCTGGGCCGCCAATCCGACGCCGCTGTTCAAGCCGATGGGCCTTTCGACCCCGTCGCTGGTGAAGAAGAGCTTCTTCACCTACGTCTTCGAAGCCGACTTCGACGGGCCCTGCCCGGTCTACGTCCAGAACTTCACGGCCAAGGGCGACTGCTTCCGCGCCTATCTCTACGAGAGCGGCGGCAAGACCCTGGTGGTCGCCGAGTGCGTGCGCGAGGCCGACCTGCGCGCCCTGCCCGGCGAGATCCGAGGTCTCCTGTCGGGCTTCGGATCGCTGAAGACCGGCGCCCTGCTGCACTCGGGCGCCCAGCCGCGCTGGATCTATCACTCGCGCGACGCCATCGCCGGCCTTGGCGAACTGCGGGCCAAGCTGACCGAGCGCTTCGGCGCGTCCTTCGTCTGCGGGGCCTGGGAGCCCTACGGCAAGAGCGCCAAGCTGGCCGAGGTCGACGCCGCCCTGGCCCAGGCCTGGACCGCGCCCGCCGTCGGCGGCCTGGCCCTGACCGGATGAGCGCCGCCTCGCCCCCGAAGACGGCGGCGATCATGCAGCCGACCTATCTGCCCTATCTGGGCTATTTCCAGCTGATGGCGGCCAGCGACGTCTTCGTCTTTCTCGACGACGTGCAGTTCGCCCGCCGCTCGTGGCAGTCGCGCAACCGGATCCTCACCGCCCAGGGCGAGCTGATGCTGACGGTCCCGGTGAAGAAGCACGACCGCGACACGCCGATCCACGCTATCCGCATCGACGACAGCCAGTCCTGGCGTGACAAGCACCTGGCCGCCATCCGCCACGCCTACTGCAAGCGGCCGTTCTTCGCCGAGGGCTTCGCCTTCGTGTCCGAACAGCTGGCCCGTGAGCCCGACGGCGCCCTGGCCGACCTGACCTGCGGCCTGGCCCAGGCCGCGGCGGAACGGATCGGCATCGACACTCAGTTCGTCCGCGCTTCTAGCCTGAATGCGGCCGGCGCCCGGTCCGAGCACCTGCTGGCCATCTGCCGCGCGGTCGAGGCTGATGAATACGTCTCGCCGACCGGCTCGGCCGACTACATGGAAGAGGACGGCGTGTTCGCCGCCGCCGGCTTTCCGGTTCGCTTCAAACCCTGCCATCTGGCGGAGTACCCGCAGGGCCGGCCCGAGTTCACGCCCTATATGAGCTTCGTCGACGCTCTGATGAACGTCGGCTGGAGCGGCCTGAAGGCGCTGGTGGCGGCCTAGCCGGCCACCATGTCCCAGGCCAGGGGTTCGCCCCGGGTCAGGGCGCGGGCGGCGGGACGGCCCAGAACCTTGTCGAGATCGGCCGGCGGCAGGCCGTTGCCGGGACGCACCGAGCGGACGTTGTCGCGGGTCAGCGGCGCGCCGACCGGCACGTCGGCGGTGACGTAGAGCGAGCGGCGGAACAGCAAGGACCCCTGCTCGGAGCCCAGTACGTCGTAGTGGGCGCGACCCAGCGAGGCCCAGGCGTTCTTCGTGTCGTCGACCAGGGCCTTGAACTCGGACGGCTCCAGGCTGAAGGCGGCGTCGGGGCCGCCGTCGGCGCGGGCCAGGGTGAAGTGCTTCTCGACCGCGCAGGCGCCGACCGACACCGCCGCCACCGAGGCGGCCGTGCCCGGCGTGTGGTCCGACAGGCCGATCGGGCAGCCAAAGCGGGCGGCCATGTCGGCCACGGTCCGCACGTTGGCGTCGGCGAAGGTGGCGGGATAGCTCGACACGCAGTGCAGCAGCAGCACGCCCGGCGCGCCGGCCTCCAGGGCGGTGTTCCGGGCGGTCTCGATCTCGGCCAGGTTGGCCATGCCCGTCGAGATGATCAGCGGCTTGCCTTGTGCGGCGGCGTATCGGATCAGCGGCAGGTCGACGGCCTCGAACGAGGCGATCTTGTAGGCCGGGGCGTCGAGCCCCGCCAGCAGGTCGACCGCGGTCTCGTCGAACGGGCTGGAGAAGATGGTCACGCCGCGCTTGCGGGCCCGCTCGAAGATGGCCGCGTGCCACTCGAACGGGGTGTGGGCCTCTTCGTACAGCTCGTACAGGCTGCGCCCGTCCCACAGGCCGCCGTGGATCTTGAACTCGGGCCGGTCGACGTCGAGCGTGATGGTGTCGGCGGTGTAGGTCTGGATCTTGATGGCGTCGCAGCCGGTGTCGGCGGCGGCGTCGACCATCGAAAGGCAGCGATCGAGGCTGCCGTTGTGGTTCCCCGACAGCTCGCAGATCACGTAGGGCGGATGGTCCGCGCCGATCTTGCGGCCGGCGATCTCGATTTCGGGCGAAGCGGTCATGGGCGGAAACTCACGCGGTTTGTCCCCTATTAACCCTGAAATCGTGGACGAGCCGTCAATCCCCGCCGCCACCGCCGCCATCTCCCCCGCAGCCGCCGTCCGAGGACGAGCCGCAGTCGGAGGAGGAAGACGAGGAACTGCTGTCCGAAGAGTGGCTCGAGCCGCTGTCACCGCCGTCGCCCTTCTTGCCGCCGGCCTTGGCCTGAGCCGGCTTGGCGACCTCCAGCATCGTGCCCAGGCCCCCGCCGATGGCGATGCCCACGCCGATGCCGATCGCCATGTTGTTCGTGGCCAGGCCCAGGGCGACGCCGATCGCCGTCCCGATGCCAATGCCGATCGTCAGTCCGCCCTTCATGGGTTCCCCTAAACCATCGCAACGGCGCGGAATCGACACTATATGTTCGCCCATGTCCACCACCGCTCCCCGCCAGACGCGCTGCCTGATCATCGGTTCGGGCCCCGCCGGCTACACCGCCGCCATCTACGCCGCCCGTGCGCTGCTCAAGCCCGTGCTCATCGCCGGCATCCAGCCGGGCGGCCAGCTGACCATCACGACCGACGTCGAGAACTATCCGGGCTTCGCCGACGTCATCCAGGGTCCCTGGCTGATGGACCAGATGCGCGCCCAGGCCGAGCACGTGGGCACCGAGTTCGTCAGCGACATCGTAATGTCGGTCGACCTGTCCAAGCGCCCGTTCGTGGTCAAGACCGACAGCGGCCAGGACTGGATCGCCGAGACGATCATCATCGCCACCGGCGCCCAGGCCAAGTGGCTGGGCCTGGAGAGCGAGAGCAAGTTCCAGGGCTTTGGCGTCAGCGCCTGCGCCACCTGCGACGGCTTCTTCTATCGCAACAAGGAAGTCGTGGTGGTCGGCGGCGGCAACACCGCGGTCGAGGAAGCCCTGTTCCTGACCAGCTTCGCCAGCAAGGTCACCCTGGTGCACCGCAAGGACGAGCTGCGGGCCGAAAAGATCCTGCAGGAGCGCCTGCTGGCCCATCCGAAGGTCGAGGTGATCTGGGACAGCGTCATCGACGAGGTCGTCGGCGACAGCGAACCGATGGGCGTCACCGGCGTGCGCCTGAAGAACATCAAGACCGGCGAGTTCACCGAGCTGAAGACCGACGGCGTGTTCATCGCCATCGGCCACGCCCCGTCGTCGGAACTGTTCGCCGGCCAGCTGGACGTCGGCCCGGGCGGCTACCTGAAGGTCAAGCCGGGCACGGCCTCGACCGCGATCGAAGGCGTCTACGCCGCCGGCGACGTCACCGACGACGTCTATCGCCAGGCCGTCACCGCCGCCGGCATGGGCTGCATGGCCGCCCTGGAAGCGGTGCGGTTCCTGGCCGAGGAAGACCACAGACAAGCCCACCACCCGATCAGCCACGCCGAGGCCAACGAGATCGGCGCCTGGTAGGGCTGGGTTTGTGAAGTCAAGAAAGGGCCGCTCCGAAATGGGCGGCCCTTTTTCTTTGATGCTTCCTGAAGGGGGAGTTTCACCATCTCCGTAAAACCCCCGCGAAAGCGGGGGCCCAGGTGTTTTATCGTCGAGCGCGGCGAATTGCAGAAAAGCCTGGGTCCCCGCTTTCGCGGGGATTTTACGGATGGGGGTATGGCCACTAGCTCAGCAGCAGCTGAGAACGCCCCCCTCCGGCCCTCCGGGCCACCTCCCCCAGAGGGAGAGGGTCTTTCAAAGCGGGTTCAGCAAGTTCGGCGGCCGGGGCTTCGGCTTGGGCGGCGGCGGGGCTTCGACGACAGGCGGGGGCGCTGGTTTGGCCGCGGCTTCGGCCTGGACCTCGGGCAGCACTTCCAGGGCCTTGTTGATGCGGGCGATCTCTTCGGGCGTGGCGATGCGGCGGCCCGCGACGCTGCCCTCGACCCTGATCCGCTCGCCGCCGGGCGCTGCCGCATCGGGGATGACCACCAGCCGGGCGTCCTTGAGGGCCGCGCTCGGCGCGGGGCCGCCCAGGGCCTGGGCGAGGTTCTGGGCCAGGACGGCGGGCGGCGCGGCCTCCAGCGTGCGCGGGTCGGCGCCCATCAGGGTGGCCGTCGAGATCCGGGTTTCGCCGCCGGCGTAGCGGCCCTTGAAGGCCGCCAGCGTGCCCGACGGCCCCGTCCAGCGATAGAAGATGTGCGTGCCGACCTGGCGCAGCTTGACCAGGGTCGGGGCCCAGTACGGGGCCACGTAATCGGCGTGGTAGTGGGTGGCCACGCCCACGTCCTTCATGACGAAGCCCGACAGCGCCCGCCGGGCCACGGCCTGGGCGCGGTCCCAGATCGTCGGGACCACGGCCTTCTCCAGCGAGCCGTCGCAGGTGAAGCTGAACTGGCAGCCGGTGCTGCGCAGCGACCCCTCGTAGATCACCCCGCAGATCGACTTGGGATAACCCGGATGGCGCAGCCGGTTGAGCACGGTCTGGGCCACGGCCTGCTGGCCCTCGGCGGGCTCGAAGCCGGCCTCGAAATAGACCGCCTGGGTCAGGCAATGCAGCGCCCTCGCCCGCTCCTCGCCCGAGGTCTTCAGCACGAAGGGCCTGGCCGCCTCGATCGGCAGGGGCGCGGGCGCGCGGTAGCCGTTGATGAGCCGCGCGTCCTCGAAGCTGGCGACGCCATCGCCGAGCACCGGGATCGTGGCGATGTCGATCACCTCCCAGCCCCGCACCCGGCCCCAGTAGTCCTTGCGCGGCCGCGGATCGTGGCGCCGGGCCAGGGCCAGCATCGCCGGATCCATGTCGGCCGTGTAGCGCGCCAGGCCGGCGTCGGACAGCGCGCCCGCCTGGCTGGCTAGGCCCGCCGCCCGTCCGTGCTGGCGCGGCAGGTGATAGGCGGTGGCGCACGCAGAAAGGCCGCCGACGGCGATCAGCGCCGCGGCGGCCTTCTTGCCCGGATGTCGCCTTGAGGACGGCACGCGGGGTGGTCGGATTACTTGCTCAGGGTCGAGCGCAGCATCCAGGCGTGCTTTTCGTGGGCCGCCAGGCGCTGGGTGTAGAGGTCGACCGTGGCTTCGTCGCCCGCCTCGTCGGGGGCGTCGATGGCGCCGCGGAGGGTGGCGATGACCGTCTCGTTGTCGGCCAGGAGTTCCTTGATCATGCCCTCCCAGTCCTTTTCGGCGTCGCCGTCCTTGATGCTGGAGAGATTGCCGAAGGCGGCGTAGCCCTGCGGCGCCAGCTCGCCCAGGGCGCGAATGCGCTCGGCGATCAGGTCAAGAGCGGCCCATTCTTCGTTGTATTGGCCTTCCAGGAGGATGTGCAGGGACTGGAAGTAGGGCCCGCGAACATTCCAGTGATAGCCGTGCGTCTTGAGGTAGAGCGCATAGCTGTCGGCCAGGACCTTGTTCAGTCCCTGCGCGATGTCAGCGCGTTGCTTGGCCGAAATGCCGATGTTCGGAGCGGTCGCCATTCATGATCTCCCGTGTTGCGTGTCCTAGGTAAGCGTGTCCATGCTCTTGGCAAGCCTGCTCATGAGCGCGGAGCAAGAATGAACAAAAACGATCCGCTCGCCCCCACGCCGACGCCGCGCCTCGCGGCGTCCGCCCTGCTAAGCGCGTGGCTCATACCAGAGGTTCCTCCGCCGTTCTGGCGGGCGGCCCTGGCTGCGATCGTGGCCACGCTGGCGGCGCTGGGCATGCGCTTCGCCCTGCTGGGGCCCGACCAGACCCTGGGCGCGACCCAGGCCTTCTTCCCGGCCATGGTGCTGGTGACGCTGTACGCCGGCTGGCGCTGGGGGCTCGTGCCGATCGCCAGCGGGGCCGCGCTGGGCTGGTGGCTGTGGGCCGGCCGCTATGCCGACACCCTGAGCGAGCCGCAGACCGCCTCGATGGTGCTGTACCTGGTCTCGGCCACGGCCACGACGGCGGTGGCCCACGGCATGCGCCAGGCGGTGATCGGCCTGGCCGAGGCCCGCCGCCGCCAGCAGGACGCCGAGACGCGGCTGGACGTGACCCAGGCCGCCGCCGGCGTCGGCCCCTGGGAGTGGGACGTGACCACCGGGGCCCTGCACCTGTCGCCGGCCGCGCGGCGCAACCTGCGCCTGCCCCCGGACGGTCCGCTGGATTTCGAGCAGGTGGCGTCCGCGGTGCATCCCGAGGACCGTCCCCGGGTGCAGGAGGAGATCAGGCGGGCGATCAAGAGCGGGCCGCTCTACGAGGTCGAGTACCGGCTGGTCGACGGGCCGGACGGCGAACGCTGGATCCACGGCCTGGGCCGGATCGAGCGCGACGCGGCAGGCCGCGCCGTGCGCGTGCTGGGCGTCAATTTCGAGGTCACCAAGCGCCGCCAGGCCGAGGAAGGCCTGCGCGAGAGCGAGGCCCGCTTCCGCGCCCTGGCCGACAGCGCCCCGGCCCTGATGTGGATCACCGGCATGGGCGGCGCGCGCGAGTTCGTCAACGCCGCCTATGTGGACTTCGCCGGCGCCGACTATCGCGACGCCCTGACGCTGGACTGGCGCACCCGCATCCATCCCGAGGACCTGCCGACCATCCTCAAGGCCCAGATCGCCGGCGAGGCCTCGCGCAGGCCCTTCAGCCTGGAAGCGCGCTATCGCCGGCCCGACGGCCAGTGGCGCTGGCTGAAATCGTTCTCGCAGCCGCGCTACGGCCCCGGCGGCGGTTTCGCCGGCTTCATCGGCATCGCCTTCGACGTCAGCGACGCCAAGGAGGCCGAGGCCAAGCTGACGGGCATGAACGAACTGCTGGCCGACAAGGTCGACGCCGCCGTCGCCGAGCGCGACCTGGCCCAGGCAGCCCTCAGCCAGGCCCAGAAGCTGGAGGCCATCGGCCAGCTGACCGGCGGCGTGGCCCACGACTTCAACAACCTGCTGACCGTGGTCATCGGCGCCCTGGACGCCGTCCAGCGCCACCCAGACGACGCCCGCCGGCGCGACAAGATGATCGACGCGGCGCTTTCGGCCGCCAGGCGTGGCGAGAAACTGACCCAGCACCTCCTGGCCTTCGCCCGCCGCCAGCCGCTCAATCCCGAGGTCTGCCGGGTGGACCGCCTGATCGCCGAGAGCGAGGCCCTGCTGCGCCGCGCCGTCGGCGAGGTGCTGCCGCTGAAGCTCAGCCTGGGCTCGGGCACGCGCACGGCGCGGATCGACGCCGGCCAGTTCGAGGCCGCCCTGCTGAACCTGGTGGTGAACGCCCGCGACGCCAGCCCGCCGGGCGGGACGATCGTCGTGGAGTCCGGCCCCGAAACCGTCGACAAGCCGCGCGGCGAGCTGAAGCCCGGCGCCTACCTGCGGGTCTCGGTGCGCGACGAAGGCAAGGGCATGGACGCCGACACCATCGCCCGCGCCTTCGAGCCGTTCTTCACCACAAAGGCCTCGGGCAAGGGCACGGGGCTTGGCCTGTCGCAGGTCTACGGCTTCGTGCGCCAGAGCGGCGGCGAGGTCGAGATCGCGTCCAAGCCCGGCCAGGGCACGACGGTTTCGCTGCTGCTGCCGGCCAGCCACGAGGGGGCGATCCTGCAGAAGGCGCCGGTCGCCCCGCCCGCCCCCCGCCCCGGCGTCGAGGTGCTGCTGGCCGAGGACGACGTCGAGGTGGGCGACCTTGTCGAGGCCATGCTGGTCGAACTGGGCCACAACGTGCGCCGGGCCGGCGACGCCGACGAAGCGCTGAGCATGGCCCGCGCCCATCCCGACCTTGGCCTGCTGCTCACCGACGTGATGATGCCCGGCGACAAGAGCGGCGTGGACCTGGCCTCGATCCTGTCGGCCGAACGACCAGAGCTGCCGATCCTGCTGAGCTCGGGCTACACCGGCCAGGAACTGGCGGAAGCCCGCGCCGCCCCCTGGCCCCTTCTGCGCAAGCCCTATGCGCTGGACGCGCTTGTGCGGGCCATAGACCAGGCCTTCGAGACCCGCCGCCCGCATTGACCTGCCCTTGGACCGAACGGACGTCCTTGCGCGCCGTCGCGGGATTTTTCGTCCGCATGCTTTGCATTCCCGGAACGAGCGGCTATATGTGGATAGCCCCTTATGCTCACTTTCAGCATAAGTCGCGACGCCGGACGGAGCCGCAACCTTTGCCCGGCGTTTTTTGAGGCCCAGGAAATGCTCACTTTGAGCATAAGAGAGGACGACATGGCCGACGGTTTCGCGCCCCTCGCCTTCACCGCCGACATCGAGGCGGAAACCGCCGCCGTCTGGGACAAGGTCAAGCACCACGTCACCCCGATGGAATGGCGTCTGCAGGCGCCGCTGATCTCGGAGATCAACCGGATCAAGCGCGAGAAGAACGCCGCCATCCTGGCCCACAACTACATGACGCCGGACATCTTCCACGGCGTGGGCGACTTCGTGGGCGACAGCCTGGCCCTGGCCAAGGAAGCCGCCAAGTCGGACGCCAAGATCATCGTCCAGGCCGGCGTGCACTTCATGGCCGAGACCAGCAAGGTTCTGAGCCCCGAGAAGAAGATCCTGATCCCCGACCTCAAGGCCGGCTGCTCGCTGGCCTCGTCGATCACGGGCGCGGACGTGCGGCTGATCAAGGAGCGCCATCCGGGCGTGCCGGTGGTCACCTACGTCAACACCACCGCCGACGTGAAGGCCGAGACCGACATCTGCTGCACCAGCGCCAACGCCGTGCAGGTGGTGGAGTGGGCCGCCAAGGAATGGGGGACCGACAAGGTCATCCTGATCCCCGACGAGTTCCTGGCCCGCAACGTCGCCCGCCAGACGGACGTCAAGATCATCGCCTGGGCCGGCCACTGCGAGGTGCACAAGCGCTTCACCGCCCAGGACATCGCCGACATGCGCGCGGCCTGGCCCGGCGCCGAGGTGCTGGCCCACCCCGAATGCCCGGCCGAGATCCTCGAGGCCTCGGACTTCGCCGGTTCGACCGCGGCGATGAACGACTACGTGGCGGCGCGCAAGCCGGCCCAGGTGGTGCTGATCACCGAGTGCTCGATGGCCAGCAACGTGCAGGCCGAAAGCCCCGGGACCCAGTTCATCGGCCCCTGCAACATGTGCCCGCACATGAAGCGCATCACGCTGCAGAACATCTACGACGCCCTGGTGCACGAGCAGTACGAGGTCACGGTCGACGCCGACGTCCTCGACCGCGCCCGCCAGGCCGTGCAGCGGATGATCGACCTGCCCCCGCCCGCCGCCCCGGCCCGCTACGACCTCGTCAAGGCGCGCCACCACGTGGACGTGGAGTTGATTTAACGGGTCTCCTTCCCCCTTGCGGGGAAGGTGGCCGCGAAGCGGTCGGATGGGGGTGTCAGCACCGACGTCGAACGTCCGGTCCAACACCCCCACCCCACCCCCTCCCCGCAAGGGGGAGGGGCTCTGGAGTAGACGATGATCGAACGCATCACCTTCGACGGCCCCGTGATCCTCGGCGCCGGGCTGGCCGGCCTCAGCGCGGCGCTGGCGGCCAAGACGGCGCTGGTGCTGTCGCCCACGCCGCTGGCGACCGGCTGCTCCAGCGCCTGGGCGCAAGGAGGCCTCGCCGCGGCCCTGGCCGGCGACGACACGCCGTCGCTGCATGCCGCCGACACCATCGCCGCGGGCGCCGGCCTCTGCGACGGCGACGCCGTGGCGATGCTGACCCGCGAAGGCCCCGCCGCCGTCCGCGCCCTGGCCGCGCTGGGCGCGCCGTTCGACCGCAAGCCCGACGGCGACTTCGTGCTCAGCCTGGAGGCCGCCCACTCCAAGGCCCGCGTCGCCCGCGTCGGCGGCGACGGGGCGGGCGCCGCGATCATGGCCGCCGTCGTGGCCGCCGTGCGCGCCACGCCGAGCATCGAGGTGCGCGAGAACGCCCGCGCCCGCCGCCTGCTCCAGGACGAGACCGGCCGCGTGGTCGGCGTCCTGGCCGAAATCGACGGCGCCCTGGTCGAGGTCCGCGGCCATGCAGTGATCCTGGCCACCGGCGGCGTCGGCGGCCTCTATGCGGTGACCACCACGCCGGCCCAGGTGCGCGGCGAAGGCCTGGGCCTGGCCGCCCTGGCCGGCGCCGAGATCGCCGACCCCGAATTCGTGCAGTTCCACCCCACGGCCATCGACATCGGCAGGGACCCCGCCCCCCTGGCCACCGAGGCCCTGCGCGGCGAGGGTTCGATCCTGCGCAATACTGATGGCCGCGCCTTCATGGCCGACTACCACCCGGCCAAGGAGCTGGCCCCGCGCGACGTGGTGGCCCGCGCCATCCACGCCGAGCGCGCCGCCGGCCGCGGCGCCTTCCTCGACGCCACCACGGCGGTGGGCGGCCACTTCCCGCACGAATTCCCGGCCGTGTTCGAGGCCTGCCAGAGCGCAGGGATCGATCCGCGCCGCGAGATGATCCCGGTCACGCCCGCCGTGCACTACCACATGGGCGGCGTGGCCACCGATCTGGACGGCCGCGCCAGCCTGCCGGGCCTCTACGCCGCCGGCGAATGCGCCTCCACCGGCGTGCAGGGCGCCAATCGCCTGGCTTCCAACAGCCTTCTGGAAGCGGCCGTGTTCGGCGCCCGCGCCGGTCGCGCGGCGGCGAACGAGGGCGAGGCGGGCGGCCAGAGCGTCTCGCTCGCGCCGCTGCCCGACCTGCCGGACGAAGCCTTCCAGGCCCTGCGCAAGGCCATGAGCCGCGACGCCGGCGTCATCCGCGACGCCGCTGGCCTCGCTTGCCTGCAAGCCGAGATCGCCGCGCTGGAGGCCGCCCACGGCCCCTGCCCGCCCCTGGTCGCCGCCCGGCTGATCGTCGACGCCGCCCTGGCTCGCCAGGAAAGCCGGGGCGGCCACTTCCGCGCCGACTTCCCCGAAAAGGCCGCCCCCGTCCGCACCTTCGTCACCCTCGACCCCGTCCAGGCCGGTTTGCGCCACGCCGCCGAGTAGTGGTACGTAAGGGGAACGGAGACGCGACCATGACGGCGACCAACGCGGGTTTCGAGGAACGGGGGGACACCGAGTTCCTGTTCGACTTCGACCAGTACGAGCGCATGGATCAGGCCGGCGTGTTCGACGAGATCGACGGCCACGTCGAACTGATCGAGGGGAAGATCATCCACATGGCGCCGGCCTCGTTGGATCACGGTGAAGTCACGATCAATGTCGGCGCGGCCCTCAAGAGCGCGATACGCGGGCTTTCGTCCCCCTCGGCGCTGAAGGTCTTCGCCGGCTCCACGCTCAAGCTCGGACGTTACAGCGCTCCTGATCCGGACGTTCTCGTCGCCAGGGCCCCGGCGGGAAAGTACGCGGAAGTCGACGCCGCCGTTCTGGTGGTCGAGGTCTCGATCTCGTCGCTCGGAAACGACCTGACAGTAAAGAGCCGTCTCTACGCCACGTCCGGCGTGCCGGAATACTGGGTCGCCGAGCCGGAAGCTCGCCGCCTGACCGTCTTCAGCCAGCCGCGTCCCGACGGCAGCTGGGGCCAGACCGCTGTCCACGAAGGCGAGGCCGCGGCCGTGTCGCCGCTGTTCGCCCCCGAAGTCCGTATTCCGCTGTCGGAGCTGTTTTGACCCTCCTTCCCCGTATCGAGCCGCTGCCCGACCTTCTCATCCGTCCGATCGTCGATCTGTCCCTGGCCGAGGATCTGGGCCGGGCCGGCGACATCACGGGCCTGGCCTGCATCGACGCCGACGCCCGACTGTCGGTGGTGTTCGCCAGCCGCCAGGACGGCCGGGTCGCGGGCCTGTCGTGCGCGCGCCTGGCGCTGGCCGCCCTCGACCCGACCGCGACCTTCGAGGTGGTCACGCCCGACGGCGCCGACGCCGCGCCGGGCGCCGTGCTGGCCCGCGCCGAGGGCAACGCCCGCGCCGTGCTGGCCGCGGAGCGCACGGGCCTGAACCTGCTGGGCCGCCTGTCGGGCATCGCCACCCTGACCCGCGCCTATGTGCGCCTCGTCGAGGGCACGGGGGCCACCATCGTCGACACCCGCAAGACCACGCCGGGCCTGCGGGCGCTGGAGAAGTACGCCGTGCGCTGCGGCGGCGGGGTCAATCACCGCTTCGGCCTCGACGACGCCATCCTGATCAAGGACAACCACGTCGCCGCCTGCGGCGGGGTCGGCGAGGCCGTCCGTCGCGCCCGCGCCTTCGCCGGCCACCTGGTGAAGGTCGAGGTCGAGGTCGACGGCCTGGACCAGCTGGAAGACGCCCTCAAGCACGGCCCGGACGTGGTCATGCTCGACAATTTCAGCCTGGACGACCTGAAGACCGCCGTCTCCCTGGCCAAGGGCCGGGCGGTGCTGGAGGCCTCGGGCGGGGTCAACCTGACGACGGTGCGGGCCATCGCGCAGACCGGCGTCGACGTGATCAGCGTCGGCGCGCTCACCCACTCAGCCCCAGTGCTCGACATCGGGCTGGACGCGGCCTGACAGACCGCGCCGGCCGACGCTCCTAAGGCCGCGGGATCGCCTGGCTGAAGTTGAAGACCCTGTCGGGGTCGGCCTTGGCCTTGATCGCCTTCAGCCTGCCGAGGTTCTCGCCGTAATAGGCCGTGGCGAAGTAGTCGGCCCTCTTGGGATCGTGCGACAGCGAGGGGTCGGCGAAGTTCTGGTAGGCCCCGCCACCGGCCCGCGGCCACATGGCGGCGTAGAACTCGTCCTGCCAGACGCGGTTGGCGTCGAGCAGGATCTTGTTGTGGCTGTCGCCCTCGCTCCAGTAGAGGCCCACCACCATCAGCCAGTGGCTGTCGCGGTGCACGAAGGCGGTGTCGCCCGGCTTGGGCGTGTTGATCGCGCCCCCGGTCTGGAAGAAACGCAGGTCGCAGTAGCCGTTGACGCCCGGCCATTGGCGCAGATGCCTGAAGCCTAGCGCCAGGTCCTCCAGGCCGAACTTCGGGTTCCTGACGAAGCCAGAGCGCTCCTGGTAGAAGGTGGCGAAGCCGTCCTCGTGCAGGAAGTCCTGCGCCGCCCAGTAGGGCAGCTCGTTGACGCCCGCCCCGCCGGTGGGCTGGGCGACGTCGAGCACGGGCTTGAGGATCTTCAGCAGTTCCTCGCGCGGGCCGGCGTACTGGCCCAGCACGCTGATCGGCACGTCGTAGCCGGCCTTGTATTGGAGCGGCGTGATCGCCCCGAACGACACCCGCGAGCCCAGCTTGCCGGGCGCGGCGTTCAGCACCTCCATCAGCATGGCGCCCAGGGCCTCGACCGAGACGCCGGGGCGGATCTCCGGCGTACGGCTCCAGGAAAGGTCGAAGACGGTGACGACCTTGCCCTTCACGTCGAAGGTCTGCAGGGCGAACTCGGTGCTGACCCCGAAATTGCCGCCGCCGCCGCCCTGGCAGGCCCAGAACAGGTCGGCGTCGCGGGGGTCGGGCGCCTTGGCCAGGAGCCGGCGCTGGGCGCCGTCGGCCAGCACGATCTTGCTCTCGACCAGCTGGTCGCAGGCCATGCCATGAGCGCGCATGTTGAAGCCGATGCCGCCGCCAAGCAGGAAGCCCGCCGCCCCCACCGACGGGCAGCGGCCATGGGTCACCGCGCGGTCCTCGGCGCGCAGCAGGCGATAGAGGTCACGGTTGCGGGCCCCGGCCCCGAACCGGGCGACGCCGGTCGTCTTGTCGTAGCGGGCGTAGTTGATCAGGCTGGTCTCGATCAGCAGGCCGTCGGTCACCGAATAGCCGGCATAGGAATGGCCGCCGCCGCGGATGATCGGCCGGATGTTGTTCTCGCGCGCCCAGCGGACGGCGAAACTGACCTCGTCGGCCGAGGCGCAGCGGGCCACGCCCTGCGGCAGGGTGTGGGCGTAGCGCAGATTGTTGGGCAGGGCGATCACCTGGTAGTCGGCGTCGCCCAGGCGCAGCAGCCGGCCCGAAAGCGCCTTGGACAGTTGCGCCCAGCGGGCCTCCGGCGGGCCGCCCGGCGCGGGCGTCGGCGGCAAGGCCCCCAGACGTGGGTCGGCATAGGCCGCGACAGGCGCCAGGGCGGCGCTGGCCGCCAGGAAGCCGCCCGCGGCCAGGAAGTCTCGCCGGCTGGCGAAGTAGCGCTTGGTCTGCATCGTGTCCCCCACTCTCTCTTGTCTGGTTGGCCTGATCGTTCGATCAGAGGCAGTCGGCCGCCGCCTTGCGCAGGTCGGGCGCGCCGGACGGGCGCTTGGGATCCAGCATCAGCTTCTCCTCGCCGCTCAGTCCGGCGCGGGCCGCGTCGAAACCTTCCCCCCGGCCGCGCGCATAGTCCTCCAACGCCGCCATCGCCTTGGGCGACAGCTGGGCCTGCAGGACGTTGGACGCGCAGGCGCAGCCCACGCGGTCGAGCTTCAGTCCGAAGGCCTCAAGTTCACCGTCCAGGCAGGCCTTGGTCACCGCCGCGCGCTGGGCCGCGGGCGTGTCGGCCTGCACCCGACCACAGCCACTCAAGGCCAGCACCGCCAAAATCGTCAGAATCGCACGCATGATCTTCCCCTACCCAGCCAGGGTGGCGATGCACGCATCGGTTTTATGTGAAAATTATAACGCCACGCGGGTTTCCCGTCCGCCATGGGCGCCGTAGCGGAAGTCTTTGTGAAACCGCCATTGCCACCGGTGTCTTCCTGGCTCATCTAGGCGTCCGGGCGGGCTTGAAGACCCGCCGGTTCATTATCGAGGCGCCCCCGTGACCACCGACACCGCCGCCAGCCAGGCCCTCCGCCTCTCGGCCACCAGCTTCCCCGCCGCCCTGCCCGGCGTCGCCCTGCCGGCCTATGCGCGCGACAAGGTGGAGATCGGCGTCGTCCACTTCGGTCCCGGGGCCTTCCATCGCGCCCACCAGGCCTTCTATTTCGACCAGCTGCTGGCCAGCGATCCGCGCTGGGGCGTCTGCGCCGTCTCGCTGAAGAGCCCCGGCGTGCGCGACGCTCTATCGCCGCAGGACGGCCTCTACACCCTGGCCCAGTTGGACCACGAGACCAGCTTCCGGGTCATCGGCTCGATCCTGGAGGTGCTGGTCGCGCCGGAGGACCCCGAGGCGGTGTTCGCCCGCCTGGCCGCCCCGCAGACCCGCATGGTCACCCTGACCGTCACCGAAAAGGGCTACACCCTGACCGGCGAGGGCAAGCTCGACATCGCCCATCCCGACATCGTCCACGACCTGGCCTCGCCCAGCCGGCCGATCAGCGCCGTGGGCTACATCGTCGAGGGGCTGCGCCGCCGCTTCGCCGCCGGCCTGGCGCCTTACGCCGTCGTGGCCTGCGACAACCTCGCCGACAACGGCTGGCGGCTGAGGGCGGCCACGGTGGCCTTCGCCCAGGCCGTCGATCCGGCCCTGGCCTCGTGGATCGAGCAGCACGCAGCCTTCCCGCGGACCATGGTCGACAGCATCACACCGGCCACCGACGACGCCCTGCGCGCCCGCGTGCAGGCCGCCACGGGCCTCTTCGACGCCTGGCCGATCCAGCGCGAGGCCTTCACCCAGTGGGTGGTCGAGGACGTGCTCGGCGATGGAGCTCCCGATCTGGCCAGCGTCGGCGTGACCCTGACCGACGACGTGCGCGGCTTCGAGCGGGCCAAGCTGCGCCTGCTGAACGGCGTCCACTCGACCCTGGCCTATGCCGGCCTGCTGAAGGGTCATGAGACGGTGTTCGAGGCGGTGGGCGATCCGGCGCTGGAGGCCCTGGCCCGCGACCTGATGGTCAAGGACATCATCCCGACCCTGACCGCGCCGCGTGGCCTGGATCTTCCCGCCTACGCCGAAGCGATCCTCGACCGCTTCCGCAATCCCGAGATCCGCCACTTCCTCAGCCAGATCGCCTGGGATGGTTCGCAGAAGCTGCCGTTCCGCATTCTGGGCACGGTGAAGGACGCCCTTGCGGCCGACCAGAGCGTCGATCGCCTGGCCGTGCCGATCGCCGCCTGGTTCCAGTTCCTGAAGCTGCGCGCCGCCGAGGGCGCAGCCGTCACCGACCCGCTGGCCGATCGCCTGCTGGCCGTGGTCCAGGCCCTGCCGGGCGACACAAAAGGCGATGTCGCCGCGTTCCTGGCGGTGGAAGCCGTGTTCCCGGCTGAACTGGCGGGCGACGCCCGGTTCGTGGCGGCGGTCGAGAAGGCGTACGGCGAGCTGGGCTAACTCCTCACCCGTAAAACCCCCGCGAAAGCGGGGGCCCAGGCTTCTTCTGAAACGCGTGGCGCTCGACGATAAAACACCTGGGTCCCCGCTTTCGCGGGGATTTTACGGAAAGAGGGAAACCGCGCCTACGGCTTCCAGTCCGGCAGGTTGGCCAGCTGATCCTTGGTCAGCCTGGTGCGCACGAGATAGTCGTTCGGATCGCCGGGCTCGGGCGCGACCGAGACGTCGGCCAGAGCGACCACCACCTTCTTGTCGGGACCCACGCGGTCGATCTCGATGACCACGGCGGTCGGCTTGCCGGCCGCGTCCAGCAATACGTGCTCGACCTCGCCGGCCTTCCTGTTGGCCGAGTCGATGACGTCGGCGTCCTCGATCTGGCCGACGGTGAAGCTACCCTTGGCGCTAAGCGTCTCGTCACGGGCGATGGTCGATTGAGCGAAGGCCGCGCCGCCGACCATGGCGAGCGCGACGGCGGTCATGACGATCCGCTTCATGGGCTGTCTCCGTGTTGATGCCCGAAGCGAACGCTCCGTACACGGCGACGTTCCGGGGCTAGGCCCGCACGCCCTTTCCCAGCACCACGGGGGCGACGGTGCCCAGCAGGATCTTCAGGTCGAACAGGAACGAGGCGCGGGCGAGGTACTCGGCGTCCAGCGCCACCTTGTCGGGGATGGCCAGTTCGTCGCGACCGTTGATCTGGGCCCAGCCGGTGACGCCGGGACGCAGGGCGTGGACGCCGGCGGCGGTGCGGGCGGCCACCAGGTCGTCCTGGTTGAACAGCGCCGGACGCGGGCCAACCAGGCTCATGTGGCCGACCAGCACGCTCCACAGCTGCGGCAGCTCGTCGAGGCTGGTCTTGCGCAGGAACGGCCCGACCGGCGTCAGCCAGCGGTGCGGATCGTCCAGCAGGTGGGTGGCGACCTCGGGGGTGTCGATCCGCATGGTGCGGAACTTCGGCATCGGAAACAGGCGGTTGCCCCGCCCAACCCGCTGCGACCAGTAGACCGCCGGCCCCGGCGAGGTGGCGCGCACCAGCACAGCCACCACCGCCAGCGGCAGGGCCAGCACGGCAAGGCCCGCCGCGGCGGCGGCGAAGTCGAAGGCGCGCTTCAGCACCGGATCAGGCCAGGTCGCTGGCCGCCGCGTCGAGCAGCAGGTAGGCGCGGCCGGCCTCAGAGGCCAGCAGGGCGGCGACGAGGAAGCCCTCGCGATCCTGCTGGGCCGCCTCGTTCACCATGCCGGCGTAACGGCGCACGAAGCGCTCGGCGTTGGCCTTCAGCGTGGCGTCGGAGAACAGGCGACGGACCAGGCGACGGATCGCGGCCGGGGCCAGCTTCTTGACCACCTCGCGGGCGCCGGCCTCGTCGTGGGTCTGGATGGCGGCGGCGATCTCGTCGATACGGCCGCGCGGCAGCAGGGCCGACGGGTCGATGCCCATGGCCAGGATCTCGCCGGCCAGCTTCTCGCCCAGGGCCGCGTCGCCCGGCGAGCTGGCCTGCATGTCGCCCAGCAGGTTCTTCCAGCTCCAGCCGCCCTCGTCCTGCGCAGGTTCGGGCGGCGGGGTCGGCGCCGCGCCACGACCGCCGGCGGCGTCGAACATGGTGCGGAACTCGTCGTCGGTGGCCGTCGGGGTCAGCTTCAGGCGCTGGCGCGGCGGCGGCTCCAGCGGCGCGAAGTCGTCATTGGGATAGGCCGGCGGCTGCGGGGCCTGGGCGCGCGGCGGCTGCGGCGCGGGCTGGACCGGCGGCGGCGGCGCCTGGCGCTGCTGGGGCGGCGGGGCCGGTTGCGGCGCAGGTTGCGGCGGACGCACCAGGGCCGAGGCGCCGCGGCTCTGCGGCGCGACGAAGCTCGGGGTCTGGGAAGCGGCCGCGTTCATCTGCGTCACCGCCTCGCTCAGCATTTCGTAGTTGCGGCGAACGCGGTCCTGGAAGGCCTGGTCGATGGCCGCCGTCTCCTCGGCGGTGCGGCGGGCGGCGGCCCGCAGGTCGTCGATGCCCTTCTCGATCTGGGCGCGGACCTCGGCGGCGCGGGCCAGGGCCTCGCCCGGCAGCGCGGCGCTGCTCTGGCCGGCCTCGACCAGCAGGCGCTCCATCTCGGCGATCGCCGTGCGGGCGGTCTCGACGCTTTCGGCCAGCTTCTGTGCGGTGCGGGCGCCGGCCTGCTCGACCACCTGGGCGGCGTTCTCGATCAGGTCGCGGGCCTCCTGCATGCGCGACTCGAACACGGCGTCGGCCTTCTGGCCGGCCGAGAAGGCGATCTCGTTCAGCTGGTCGACGCGGCCGCGCGCGGTCTCGACGCGCAGCTCGACACCCTCCCCGGCCCGCTGGGCGGCGTCGGTGATGGCGTTCATGGCGCGGGTCAGCTCGCCCTCGAGGTCGCCGCGACGGTCGGCGGCGGCGGCCTCCAGGCGGGCCAGAGCGGCCTGGGTTTCTGCGGCCAGGGCCTCGCGCTCGGCGCGGGCGGCCTCGGTCATCTCGCGCAGCTGGTCGCCGGACGAGACGATCAGGCCGCGCAGCACCTCGGCGCCCATGGCGGCGATGTCGCCGAGCTCGGAGGCGCCGACGCGGGTGTAGGCCACGAACTCGGTGAGTTGGGCGGTGCGGGTCTCGGTCTCCGAGGAGAAGTCTTCCTGGTCGGCGCGCAGGGCCTGGGCGGCGGTCACCAGGGCCGCGCGCTGCGACGCCAGGCTGCGCTCGACATTGCCGATCTGGTCGCCGACGCCCTGGCCGGCGGTCTCCAGGCGGGCGATCTGGCGCGACAGGTCCTCGGCCCCGACGCGGGCGGCGTCGGACGCCTCGGCGGCGGCGGCGGCCAGGTCGGCGGCGCGGGCGGCCAGGGCGGCCTCGGCTTCGCGCAGCTGGGTTTCGGCCAGGTCGGAGGCCTCGGCGACCATGCGGGCCTGGCTGCCGATGGCGTCGACCACGCCGGTCGACTGGGTGTCGAGGGCGGCCGACAGCGCCTGCATGGCGGTGCGCTCGTGGCCCAGGCCCTCGGCCAGCTGCTTGGCCATGCGGCTGGACGAATCGGCGGCCTCGACCAGGCGGGCGGTTTCTTCAGCCAAGGCCTGGCGCAGGGTGATGATGCGTTCGCGGGCGGCGTCGGCGGCGCTGGTGGCCGCGTCGATCTGGCCGCTGAGGGCGTCGACCACGCCGGTCGCCCCGGCGGCGGCCAGGGTCGCGGGCGTGAGCAGTTGGTCGGTCAGCTGGCGCGTGCGGCGCAGCTCGGCCGAAACGCCCATGGCCTGACGCAGCATATACGCGGCCAGCAGGATGAAGGCGGCCGGCCCCGCGGCCAGGGCGGCGAACACCGCCATGGTCACCGGCATCGGCAGGGTCGGGCCGTAGCCCAGGGCGAACATCACCGGCGCCACGGCCCACAGGGCGGCGACGCAGACGGCCATGCTCCAGTAGACGCCGCCCGGCATCGGCTTGTGTTCGGCGCGCTCGGCCAGGGCCTGCACCGGACGTTCGGCCACGGCCGGACGCGCGGCCGGCTCCGACTTGGCCGGCGGTTCGGGCTCGGGACGCGGGGCCGGCGGCTGGGCCGCGGCGGGCGCGGTCAGGAAGGTCGGCAGCGGCGGCAGGTCGTCGGCCGGCGGGCGCTCGGCTGTGCGCGTGCGCCGGGCTCGCGATTCCGGCGGCGGGGCGAATTCGGGCATAGGCTCGGGTGCGGGCGGCGAGGCCTCGGCGACCGGCTCGGGCCCCGGCGGCGCGACGGGCTCGGGCGGGGTCGGTTCGGGCGGCGGGGAAGACCCGCGGAAGAACGAACGGCGCGCCGAAGAACGGTCCTCGCGCAGCACCGGTTCGAACGGCTCGGCGACGGGCTGCGCCGGTTCGGCTTCAGGCTCGGGCGCGGGTTCAGGTGCGGGCCCCGACGCGATCGCCTCGGGCGCGATCGCCGAGGTCAGCGGTTCGGGCGCCGGCTCAGCCTGCGGTTCCGGCGGCTGGTAGGACGGCGGGCGCGCGCCGCGCGGCGGCGCGGCCAGGAAGCCCGTCCCCGGCAGATCGGCGATGTCGAGATCGTTGTCCGGCTCGCTGATCGGGGCGTCGGGATCCGGCTCGGCGAGATCGAAGGCGGACGATTCCGACTCAGGCAGGCCAGCCGTATTCGCCGCATCATCGCGGGGCGTCTCCACCGGCAGGGTGGAAAAGTCGAGCGGTCGGCGCTTCTTAGGCTTCATACGCAGCCACTGTCCCAAGGCGAACGACGAGGGGGCCTCTCACAGCGACGCAGCGCGCAAGCCCCTTCATCGCGCAGGCGAGTAAACCTAGCCGCGAAAGGCGTCCGCGCATAGCCGGTTGACGCGGTTTTCCCCAAAGCGGACCGAGTGTTGCGCGATTTTGGGAGGCGCCGCCCCGACGATCCCGGGGCGGACGGATCAGGCGCGGGCGAGGCGCGCGGCCTGCTCGGGACAGATGATCTTGGGCGCGGTTTCGAGGCGCGCGGCCTCGCGAGGCGAACGCGCGACGGTGCGCTCGACCTTCGGCTTGATGATCTTTTCCTCGATCACCACGCCAAACTGGCAAAGCGCCGTGGCCGAGAGCCACAGCACGATCGCTGCGAGGAGTTCTGACAAGAATGACATCGGCTTACCCGTCGATCCGATAGCGTTGTTATGCCGCAATCAATGGCCGTGCTCGAATGAACTTTTGGTCATGTTGACGCAACGGCGCCCACACAAGCTGACAGCGCCCCTAGATTTCTGCGCCTTGCTCCAGAGGCCCCAGAGACCTAGGTCGCAGGCTCCCCCGGTTTTCGCCCAGCGCCCCCCCGGCGCGACGGCGGAGTTTTTCTGTTTGCGGACGACCGTCTTGGCCCTTACCCAGCTTGCACCCCAGGCGCCCGCCGTCGCTTACGAGCCGCCGATGCCGCTGATCACGCCTGCCCGCCTCACCCACCTGCAGCGCCTGGAAGCCGAGAGCATCCACATCATGCGCGAAGTGGCGGCCGAGTGCGAAAACCCGGTCATGCTGTATTCGATCGGCAAGGACAGCGCGGTGATGCTGCACCTGGCCGCCAAGGCGTTCTATCCGAGCAAGCCGCCCTTCCCGCTGCTGCACGTCGACACGACCTGGAAGTTCAAGGCGATGTACGAGCTGCGCGACAAGATCGCCGAGCAGCTTGGTTTTGATCTCCTGGTCCACAAAAACCCCGAGGCCGAGGCGCGCGGCATCAACCCGTTCGACCACGGCAGCGCCCTGCACACCGACCTCTGGAAGACCGAAGGCCTCAAGCAGGCCCTGGCCAAGTACGGCTTCGACGCGGCCTTCGGCGGCGCCCGCCGCGACGAGGAAAAGAGCCGCGCCAAGGAGCGGGTGTTCAGCTTCCGCTCGGCCGAGCAGCGCTGGGATCCCAAGAACCAGCGCCCTGAACTCTGGAAGCTCTACAACACCCGCAAGCATCCCGGTGAGAGCCTGCGCGTCTTCCCGATCTCCAACTGGACCGAGCTGGACGTCTGGCAATACATCCACCTGGAGAACATCCCGATCGTGCCGCTCTACTTCTCGGCCCCGCGGCCGGTGGTCGAGCGCGACGGCGCCCTGATCATGGTCGACGACGAGCGTTTCCGCCTGCGCGAGGGCGAAGAGCCGCAGATCAGGAGCGTGCGCTTCCGCACCTTGGGCTGCTACCCGCTGACCGGCGCCGTCGAGAGCACCGCCTCGACCCTGCCCGAGATCATCCAGGAGATGCTCCTGACCACCACCAGCGAGCGCCAGGGGCGGGTCATCGACCACGACCAGTCCGCCTCGATGGAGAAGAAGAAGCAGGAGGGCTACTTCTGATGGCTCACCAGTCCGCCCTCATCGCCGAAGACATCGAAGCCTATCTCGAGGCTCACCAGAACAAGTCGCTGCTGCGCTTCATCACCTGCGGCAGCGTCGACGACGGCAAGTCCACCCTGATCGGCCGGCTGCTCTACGACAGCAAGATGATCTTCGAGGACCAGATGGCCGCCCTCGAGGCCGACTCCAAGCGCGTGGGCACGCAAGGCGGGGCGATCGACTTCGCCCTGCTGGTCGACGGCCTGGCCGCCGAGCGCGAGCAAGGCATCACCATCGACGTCGCCTACCGGTTCTTCTCGACCGACAAGCGCAAGTTCATCGTCGCCGACACCCCCGGCCACGAACAATATACCCGCAACATGGTCACCGGGGCCTCGACCGCCGACGCGGCCGTGATCCTGATCGACGCGCGCAAGGGCGTGCTGACCCAGACCCGCCGCCACTCCTACCTCGTGTCCTTGCTCGGCATCCGCAACGTGGTGCTGGCGGTCAACAAGATGGACCTGGTCGGCTGGGACCAGGCGACCTTCGACGCCATCGTCGCCGACTATCGCGCCTTCGCCGAGAAGATCGGTCTGTCGGTGTTCACCCCGATCCCGATCTCGGGCCTGGGCGGCGACAACATCGCCGTGCGCAGCGAGCACACCGCGTGGTTCGACGGCCCGATCCTGATGGACTGGCTCGAAAGCGTCGAGGTCGAAGACAGCCTGCAGGCGCAAGCCTTCCGGATGCCGGTGCAGTGGGTCAATCGTCCGAACCTCGACTTCCGCGGCTTCTCGGGCCAGCTGGCCTCGGGCGTCGTCAAGCCGGGCGACCGGGTCAAGGTGCTGCCCTCGGGCCGCGAGAGCCGGGTGTCGCGCATCGTCACCCTGCCGGGCGACCTCGACCAGGCCGTGGCCGGCCAGTCGGTGACCATCACCCTGGCCGACGAAGTGGACGTCTCCAGAGGCGACGTGCTGGTCGCCGCCGACAGCCCCAGCGCCGTCGCCGGCCAGTTCGAGGCCACCCTGGTGTGGATGGATGACGAGCCCCTGCCCCCGGGCCGCTCCTACCTCCTGAAGATCGGCGCGCGCCTCGTGGGCGCCAGCGTCACCGAGATCAAGCACCGGGTGAACGTCAACACGCTGGAGCACACGGCCGCCAAGCGGCTTGAGCTCAACGAGATCGCCCACGTCAACATCTCGCTCGACCAGGCCATTCCGTTCGAGGCCTATGCCGACAACCGCGACCTGGGCGGTTTCATCCTGATCGACCGGATCAGCAACCGCACCGTCGGCGCGGGCCTGCTGAACTTCGCCCTGCGCCGGGCCGACAACATCCACTGGCAGCACACCGACGTCTCCAAGGCCTCGCGCGCGGCCCTGAAGAGCCAGCGCGGCCGGGTGGTGTGGCTGACGGGCCTGTCGGGCGCGGGCAAGTCGACCATCGCCAACCTGGTCGAAAAGCGCCTGCACGCGCTGGGCCGCCACACCTACCTGCTGGATGGCGACAATGTGCGCCACGGCCTCAACAAGGACCTCGGCTTCACCGAGGAAGACCGCGTCGAGAACATCCGCCGGGTGGCCGAAGTCGCCAAGCTGATGGTCGACGCCGGCCTGATCGTGCTCACCGCCTTCATCTCGCCCTACCGGGCCGAGCGCCGCCTGGCCCGTGAAATCCTCAACGAGGGCGAGTTCGTCGAGGTGTTCGTCGACACTCCCCTGGCCGTGGCCGAGAGCCGCGACGTCAAGGGCCTCTACAAGAAGGCGCGCTCGGGCCAGCTGAAGAACTTCACCGGCATCGACAGCCCCTACGAGGCGCCCGAGGCGGCCGAACTGGTCATCGACACGACCAAGGTCGATCCGGTCGCGGCGGCCGAACAGATCGTCGCCTGGCTGGAAGGCGAAGAGATCGCCTACGAAATCTGACCTGGCAAGCACGCCGGCCCTGGGTGCAGGGCCGGCGTACGCTTTCCCTCAGACGGAAAACCCGTACTCGAGCAAGGTGCAGTAGCCGTCGCCCTGGATGGTGTAGGTGAGATTGACGACCTTGTTCTGGGCCTGGGCCGAGAGCAGCCCCGACACATAGGCCTCGTAGTTCCCGAAGGTCGTGTTGATATAGGCGAAGTTGCCCGCGCAGCCCGTCAAGGGCGTGTCCAGCGTCACCCGGAAGGAACCGTTGCCCGGGCTGGAGAAAAACAGGGCGAGGATACGCCCCGACTTCGTCGCCGTGGTTTGGGCGAAGGCCGGCGTCGAAGCCCCCATCGCGAAGCCCGCAATGGCCAGCGCGGTCAACACTCTACGCATGGAACCCCCTCGAACTGAAACCCAGACCCGCTGATCTCGAATCCCCCTCGCATCAGCGGCGAGCAGGTTCGAGACACGGCAACCCAAGGTCAAGCTTGATGACGAGGTACGGCGCGGTTGAGCAGAAGCGCGCCGCAAAGACCCGCCGCCCCTAGTGCCGCCATCGCCCAGTAGCCCTTCACGCCCAGGGCGTCGAACAGAGGGCCCGAGGCGAGGGTCGCCAGGCCCAGGGTGAAGCCTTGCGACACCGCCGAGTTCAGCGCCTGGGCGGCCGAGGCGCTCTTGGGCGGCGTCAGGCGCTCGATCAGTTGCAGCGAGGCCAGGAAGCTGGCCGCGAAGGTGAAGGCATGCAGCATCTGCAGCGGGAACAGCGCCCATAGCGGCGGAGCGGAGGCGTAGGCGGTCCAGCGGATCACCGCCGCGCCCGCGCCCATGACCAGCAGCCGTCCGGGTCCCACGCGGCGGCGCCAGGGCTCCAGGAACCACATGAAGCCGACCTCGGCCGCGACGCCGACGCCCCACAGCACGCCGATCATCGGCTCGGGGATCTCCTGCTTGCGCCAGAGGATGGTCGAGAAGCTGTAGTAGAAGCCGTGCGCCCCCTGGATCAGGCCAGCGGTGACCACCGCCAGCACGAACACCCGGTCGGTCAGCAGACTGCCCAGGCCCTTCCAGCGGTCGCGCTTGGCGGGCGCCTCGCCCTCCTCGTGCACGCGCTCGGGCGGCACGAGGGCGAAGGCGGCGAAGGCCGTCAGCAGGGCGGCCACCGTGATCCAGACGACGATGACCTCGGCGCCGACGAGGGTCAGCACGACGCCCATGGCCAGGTTTGCGGCGATGAAGGCGCTGGAGCCCGACCCGCGCGGCAGGCCGTAGTTGAAGCCTTCCAGCCGCGCGCGGCGCAGGGTGACCACGTCGATCAGCGGCGAGATGGTCGAAAACAGGGTCGCGCCCAGCAGCCAGCAGACCAGCAGCCCCCAGAAGCCCGGCGCGACCAGCATGGCCAGGTAGGCGCAGGCGGCGGCGACCGCCAGCAGGATCATCGGCGAGCGGCGGAACTTGAAGCCGTCGGCCCAGACGGCCAGCGCGGCGCCGGTGAACGGCTTGAGCAGCAGCGGCGCGGCCAGCACCGCCCCGATCTCGGCCCCTGACAAGCCCTTGGCCCGCAGGAAGGTCGCCACGTAAGGCAGGCTCACCCCGATGACCAGATAGATGGCCACGTAGAACAGGCTGAGACGGGCGACGAGCGGCATGGCCCGCTCGTAGAGCGGTGTTGGGCGAAGGGGAAGCGGTTTCAGATCCTCCCCCTGAAGGGGGAGGTGTCGGCGAAGCCGACGGAGGGGGATATAACCTCCCACGCCGACGACTTCACCAGTTTCCGCAGGGACTTCCCCCTCCGGCCCTTCGGGCCACCTCTCCCTTCAGGGGGGAGGATCTTTTACTCAGCCCCGCCGAAGCGCGCGGCCCATTCGGCGATCATGTCGTCGTCGATCTTCTTGAACAGCACTTCGGGCGCACGCACCGTCTGGCCGGCCGGGACGGTCGACAGTTCGGCGGCGACGTCCGACGACGGCCAGGCGGGCGGCCAGGCTTGGCCGAAGGCCTCGCCGATCTTCTCGGCGGCGAACGGGATGAACGGGGCCGAAATGCGGGCGTAGAGCGCGGCCAGGTTCAGGGCCGTGCGCACGATCACCGCGGCGCGGTCACGGTCGGTCTTGATCGCCGTCCACGGAGCGGCTTCCTGCAGATACTCGTTGCCGACCACCCACAGGGCCCGCAGCGCCTGGGCGCTCTTGCGGATCTCGATGGCGTCCATCTGCTCGGCGAGGTCGGCCAGGCGTTCGGCGACGTCGGCGTAGAGCTTCTCCTCCAGCGGACCAGCCTCGCCGCCCTCCGGCACGACGCCGTCGAACTTGCTCTCGGTGAACTTCAGGATGCGATTGACGAAGTTGCCCAGCACGTCGGCCAGGTCGCGGTTCACGGCGCTGGCGAACTGCTCCCAGGTGAAGGCCGTGTCGCTGCCTTCCGGCGAGTTCGAGGTCAGGTACCAGCGCCACAGATCCGGCGGCAGGATGTCGAGCGCCGCGTCCATGAACACGCCGCGCTTGCTGCTGGTCGAGAACTTGCCGCCGTACCAGTTCAGCCAGTTGAAGGCCTTGAGCATGTCGACGCTCTTCCACGGCTCTTCAGAGCCGAGGATGGTGGCCGGGAAGCTGACGGTGTGGAACGCCACGTTGTCCTTGCCCATGAACTGGACGTAGCGGACGTCGTCGGCGCCGGCGTCGGTGCGCCACCACGACCGCCAGTCGCGATCGGCGCCCGCCTCGGCCCATTCCTGGGTGGCGGCGATGTATTCGATCGGGGCGTCGAACCAGACGTAGAAGACCTTCTCTTCCATCCCCGGACGCGGCAGGCCGTCCTTGGTCACCGGCACGCCCCAGGCCAGGTCGCGGGTGATGCCGCGATCGATCAGGCCTTCATCCAGGTGCTTGTAGGCGATCGACTTGGCCAGGGTCGGCCAATCGGGGTGGCTGTCGACCCAGGCGCGGATGCGATCGGCCATCTTGGTCTGGAGCAGGTAGAGGTGCTTGGTGTCGCGCACCTCCAGGTTCCGAGAGCCCGAGATCACCGAGTAAGGGTCCTTCAGGTCGGTCGGGTCCAGCAGGTTGCCGCAGTTGTCGCACTGGTCGCCGCGGGCCTTCTCGAAGCCGCAGTGCGGGCAGGTGCCCTCGATGTAGCGGTCGGGCAGGAAGCGGCGGTCGTCGATCGAGTAGACCATCTGGTCGACCCGTTCCTCGATCAGCCCCTGCGCTTCCAGCACCTCGGCGAAGTGCTGGGTCAGGCGATGGTTCTGCGGCGAGGACGAGCGGCCGAAGTGATCCCACGACAGGCCAAACGCGCGGCCCACGTCGTGCTGCAGCACGTGCTGCTCCTCGCAGTAGGTCTGGACATCCTGGCCGGCGGCCGAGGCGGCCAGCTCGGCCGGGGTGCCGTGCTCGTCGGTGGCGCAGATGTAGAGGGTGTCGTGGCCCCGGGCCCGCTGGAAGCGTGCATAGACGTCGGCCGGCAGCATCGAGCCCGCGAGGTTGCCCAGGTGCTTGATGCCGTTGATGTACGGCAGGGCCGAGGTAATCAGGATGCGGGCCATGGAACGGGCGTCTTTCCGGGGGCGAACGAGAAACAGGAGGCGTCCGCATATAGAAGCCCCCGCGCCGAAGGGAAAGCTTCGCGGCGCGCCCGCAACCCTGCGGGTCACGAAATCCCGGGCTCGCGCCTCAGGCGTTTTCGGGTTTGGATGTCCAGCGCTGGACTGGAGGCCTCATGACCCGCCGTCGCCTGCCGCTGCTGTTGCTCGTCCTCCTCGTGCTGCTGGCCGGCGGCTGGTGGTGGTGGCGCGAGCGGCCCGATCCGTTGGTGATGCACGTCTTCCCCGGCGTGCGCGGCCCGGCCAAGGCCTCGAAGATCGTCGAGCCGCCTCGCACGCGCATAGCCCAGTTCGATCAGGGCGGCCCGCACCGCCTGGCGATTCTGGTCACCGACCCACAGTCGGGGTGGCTTGGCCTGGTGCGCGGCTTCCGCGCCCACGGCGTGCCCATCACGGTGACGCAGGATCCCGCCAAGGCCCTGACCCACAAGGTGGTGCTGGTCTATCCGATCGTCTCGGGCCGGGTGCTCAGCGCCGAGCAGTTGCGGGCCCTGGCCCAGCACGTACGCGACGGCGGCACGGTGCTGGCCTTCAACCTGGCGGGCGGCGGACTTGGCGAACTGTTCGGCGTCGGCGAGGGAACCGAGGCCTCCTCTCGCCTGCGCATGCGCTGGAGCAAGACGATCGGCGAGCCCGAGAGCGACGAGATCGTCGTCTCCTCCACCGGCGAAGCCAAGGTCGCCAGCGTCGGCTACGCCCCGGGGACGGCGCAGGTGGCGGCTCGTTTCGACGACGGCTCGGTCGCGGCCGCCTGCCGGCGGGCGGGCGGCCAGGCCTGCGTGCTGGGCGTCGACCTAGGCTCGCTGGCCCAGCGCGCCATGAACGGCCGGGCCGAAGCCCTGGCCCGGCGCTACGTCAATGGCTACGAGCCGTCGCTGGACAGCCTGTTCCGCTGGGTGCGCGACCTCTACGTCGCCGGCGAGCCGATGCCTTGGCTGGTCTCCACCACGCCCGCCGGCAGGCAGGTGTCGGTCCTGTTCACCCACGACGTCGACTACGGGCCGTCGGTACACAACGCCCTGGCCTATGCCGACGCCCTGAAGGCCCGGGACATCCGCGGGACCTTCTTCGTCCAGACCAAATACATGAAGGACTACAACGACAAGGTGTTCTTCGAGGACGCCGCCGTGGCCGACGTCGAAGGCCTGCTGGCGCGCGGCCAGGAGGTGGGCAGCCACACCGTCGCCCACTCAGGCGCCTTCGAGCACGCCATGCCGCTGGGCGACGGGCGCGAGCGCTATCCGCGCTACCGCCCCTTCGTCGAGACGGTCGACAAGGTGAAAGGCGCCACGATCCTCGGCGAGCTTCGGGTGTCGAAATTCCTGCTCGAGCGGCTGGCGGGCGCGGAGGTGGTCTCGTTCCGGCCTGGACGCCTGGCCTATCCGTTCACCCTGCCCCAGGCCCTGGAAGCCAGCGGCTATCGCTATTCCTCGTCGATCACCGCCAACACGGTGCTGACCCACCTGCCCTTCCAGCTGACCGACGGACGGGCAGACGGCGCCCTGCAGCCGGTGTTCGAGTTCCCGGTCGCCATCGAGGACGAGGAGGCCCCGCCCCTGCTGCAGCGGCTCGACGCGGCGGACGCCCTGGTGACGCGCGTGGCCCGGGATGGAGGCGTGGTCACGGTGCTGATCCATCCCAACACCGTCGGCAACAAGCTGAGGTTCGAGGAAGCCCTGGCCGACCGCTGGAAGGGCCGGGCCTGGATGGGGTCGACCCAGGCCTTCGGCGACTGGTGGACGGCGCGAGACGCGCTGGACCTCGACGTCCAGCCTGACCGCGCGGGCTGGGTCCTGACCGCCGGCGCGCCCAAGGGCGTCTCGGATGTCGAGGTCCTGCTGCCCAAGTCCGCCAAGGGACGCGTGACGCTGGGCCTGCCGGCCGGCGGCCGCTCGACCACGGCGATCCAGTGAGGCGCCTGCTGCTCGCCTTGCTGCTGGCCGCCCTCGCCTGCCCGGCCGTGGCCGCGCCACGGCTGATCTGGTCGGACGAATTCGACGGCGATCGGCTGGATCCTGCCAGGTGGACGGCGGCGACCGACTGCTGGGGCGGCGGCAACGAGGAGCGCCAGTGCTACGCGCCGGCCAACGTCTCGGTATCGGGCGGGGTGCTGCGGCTGAACGCCCGCAAGGAGCACGCGTCAGGCCCCGCCCGTCGCGATGGCGGCCCGCGGGTCAGCCGCGACTACGCCTCGGGCGGCGTCAGCACCAAGGGCCTGGCCTCGTTCCGCTACGGCCGCATCGAGGTGCGCGCCAAGCTGCCGCTGGGCCAGGGGCTGTGGCCGGCGATCTGGATGCTGCCCGAGCACGACAACTACGGCCCCTACCCGCTGTCGGGCGAGATCGACATCGCCGAGGCCGTGAACCTGGGCGTACGCTGCCGATCGTGCCGCGACCGGGTGCGGGCGGCGGTGCATCACGGCCCCACGCTGAGGGCCAACCGCAGCGACTCGGCCGACACGGCCCTGGGCGACCTGACGGCCTTCCACGTGTTCGCTTTGGAATGGACGCCGAACCGGCTGACCTGGCTGCTCGACGGCAAGCCCTATTTCACCCGCGCGGGCGGACGGCCCTTCGACGAGCGCTTCCACCTGATCCTCAACCTGGCGGTCGGCGGGCGGTGGGCGGAGACGACGGGCCGGCGCGGCGTCGACGACGCGGCCTTGCCCGAAAGCCTGCTGGTGGACTGGGTGCGCGTCTACGCACCAGAAGACTAGGCGGCGGGCAAGCGCCCCCGGCTCCAGAAGGGGATCAAGAAGCCGGGGACGCGCCCCCCCAAGGGCGAGGTTTGGCGGATTTAGTTCGTGTCCGCGGCCACCGGATCGGCGGCCGAAACCACGCCGTCCTTGTTGGTGTCGTGGGTCACGAACATCCGCCAGCCCGAATAGGCGAACTCGGCCGGAGTGATGCCGCCGCTCTTGTCGCTGTCGAGGACGCCGAAGCGCACGTCGGCCTGGCGCATCTGGCGAACGCGCTCCTCTTCCTTCTTCTCGGCGGTCTCGGTCGAGGCGGCCAGGCGCTTCTCGAGACGGACCTTGAACTCGCCGACGTACTCTTCCTTGGACAGCACGCCGTTCCCGTCGGTGTCGATGGCCTTGAACAGCCGGTCGCGGGTGATGACGAACTCTTCCTTGGTGACGATCCCGTCGCCGTTGACGTCCTGCTCCTTGATGAAGGTGTCGCGGGCGTGCGAGGCGGCCAGGGCCGGGGCGGAGACGGCCGCCAGGACGGCGGCCAGGATCAGGGTGTTGCGGATCATGTCGGCTCTCAGCGCAGGGATTCGAAGGTCAGGGAGTAGGTGTGGCTCTGGCCGGGCTGACCGGCGGCGGCCGGGGCGACGCGGTAGCGGGCCTGCACCTGGTAGACGCCCGAGCGCTCGGGCTTCAGCTCGAAGCGGCCCTGGGCGTCGCTCTTGACGGTGACCGGGGCGGCCTTGACGTCGGCGTAGCGGTCGCCGCCGGCGGTCAAGGTGATCTCCTGGCCGGCCACCGGCTTGCCGTCGTACAGCACCACGAACTTGGCCGGCTGGCCGGTGGTGATGTCGCTGGGATGGGTGACCGCCTGGAACTCCAGGCCCTTGCCGACCGGGGCCAGGGCGCCGTTGCTGGGCGCGCCGCGGGTGACGTAGACGTCGGCGGTGGTGATGCTCTGCATGTCGACCACTTCGGCCCCAGCCGGGGCCTTGCCCGGCTCGAGGAACTCCCATTCGCCATTGACCAGCGTGGCCTTGCCGACGCGGCCGGCGCGCTGGCCGGTGGTGATGCGGTAGGTGCCGGCGGTCTCGACCGGAGCCTCGACCAGCGCCAGCTCGCGCAGGTAGGTCGGGGTCAGGGCTTTGCGCACGCCGTCAGGACCGACCACGGCGTAGGTGTCGGACTTCATCACCACTTCAGGGGTGAAGAAGCTTTCGGTGAACGAGCCCTGGACGGTCACGATCTTGCGGTCGGAGACGTCGAAGGTGCTGGGCAGCATGTAGGGCGAGTGAGCGTGCGCCAGGCCGGACAGGCCAAGGCCCGCCAGCAGCGCCGCCGAAGCGAGCATGGTCTTCATCGGAATCCCCCTTCCAGGACGATCGGTGCGTTGAAGAGGCTCCTATTGCGGATGAATCTAAGAATCAATTGCAAATAACTTGACCAAGCCGCCAGACGGTCGTAGCTCCCCATCCAACGAATGCGAACAATTCGCATCTGAGGCCGAAAACTGGGGATCTCGAACTTTGTCGCGCAACAGACTCGCCTATCTCGCCGCCGTCTCGGCCGGCGCCCTGCTCTCCGCCACGGCGGCCCTCGCGGCCGATGCGCCGTCGGCCGACGTCGCCGAAGTCGACAAGGTCACCGTCACCGCCACGCGCAGCGAGAAGTCGGTCCTGGACGTTCCGGCGACCGTCTCCGTGACGACGAGCCAGGAGATCGAGGACGCCCTGGTCAACGACGTGAAGGACCTGGTGCGCTTCGAGCCGGGCGTGTCGGTGCGCAGCGCCCCTTCCCGCTTCACCGCCGCCGGCGCCTCGACGGGCCGTGACGGCAACGCCGGCTTCGCCATCCGCGGCCTCGAAAGCAATCGCGTGCTGATCATGGTCGACGGCGTGCGCGTGCCCGACGGCTACGCCTTCGGCGCCCAGTCGGTCGGTCGCGGCGACTATGTCGACGTCGACGTCCTGAAGTCGGTCGAGATCGTCCGCGGCCCCGCCTCGGCGCTGTACGGCAGCGACGGCGTCGCCGGCTCGGTCAGCTTCTTCACCAAGGATCCGTCCGACATCCTGAAGGGCAAGAGCTTCGCCGCGCGCGGTCGCGTGGGCTACGCCTCGGCCGACGAAAGCTGGACCGAAAGCGCCCTGGTGGCCGGCGCCAGCGGCCGCTGGGAAGGCCTGCTGGCCTACACCCGCCGCGACGGGCATGAGACCGAGACGCAAGGGACCAACGGTACGGCCACCGCCGGCCGCACGGTCGCCAACCCCGAGGACAACCAGTCCAACGCCATCCTCGGCAAGCTGGTCTTCAACCTCGACGACCGCAACAAGTTCAGCCTGACCGTCGACCACCTGGATCGCGACATCGACTGGAACGTGCTGTCGGCGATCACCATCCTGCCGGCCAACCCGACCACGGCCCAGGTCGCGGGCGCCACGATCGGCCTCACCGCCTTCGACAAGATGCGTCGCGACCGCGTCAGCCTGGCCCACGTCTTCACCGGCGGCCAGGGCCTGATCGAGAGCGCCCGCACCACCGTCTATTACCAGGACGCCACCACGCGGCAGTTCTCGGCCGAGGACTTCCGCACCAACGCCGACCGCACCCGCGACGCCAAGTTCGACAACGAGGTGTTCGGCGGCGCGATCGAACTGAACAGCAAGGCCAGCCTGGCCGGGATCGATCACCAGATCGTCTGGGGCGGCGACGCCTCGATCACGCGCCAGACGGGCCTGCGCGGCGGCACCGTGCCTGGGGCCGGCGAAACCTTCCCGAACCACCCGTTCCCGGTCACCGACTACACCCTGATCGGCGCCTATGTGCAGGACGAGTTCTCGGCCGGTCCGGTCACCTTCTACCCGGCCCTGCGCTACGACTACTACAAGCTGGAACCCAAGAACGACCCGCTGTTCACGGCCAACACGCCGGTGAGCCAGAGCGACTCGCGGTTCTCGCCCAAGCTGTCGGCCGTGTGGCAGGTCACCGACCTGATCAGCGTGTTCGGCAACGCCGCCACCGGCTTCAAGGCCCCCTCGCCTTCGCAGGTCAACAACGGCTTCTCCAACCCGGTCCGCTTCTACAAGTCGATCGCCAATCCGGACCTGAAGCCCGAGACCAGCCGCAGCTTCGAACTGGGCTTCCGCCTGCGCCGGCCGACCTGGAACCTCGGCGTCACGGGCTTCACCGGCAAGTACGACGACTTTATCGAGCAGATCCAGGTCGGCGGCGCCTTCACCGCCGCCAATCCGGCGGTCTACCAGTACGTCAACCTGGCCGAGGCCGAGATCAGCGGGGCCGAGGCTCGCGGCGAGGTCTTCATCGGCGAAGCCTGGCGCCTGATCGGTACGGCCGCCTATGCGCGCGGCTACTCGACCAACGCCGGCAAGAGCACGCCTCTGCAGTCGGTCGACCCGGCCAAGTTCACGGCCGGCCTGTCCTACCGCGACCCGGCCGGCCGCTTCGGCGGCCAGTTCAGCGTCATGCACGTGCAGAAGAAGTCTTTCGACAGCCTGGGCGTCACCTGCACGGGCACGTGCTTCGCTCCGCCGGCCTTCACCACGGCCGACGCCACCGCCTACTGGAACGTCACCGACGCGGTCACCGTCCGCGGCGGCGTCTTCAACCTCACCGACGAGAAATACTGGTGGTGGAGCGACGTGCGCGGCGCGGCCGCGACCGGCACGGTGACCGCCCCGGTGGTCGTCGACGGCTACACCGCTCCGGGACGCAACTACAGCGTCTCGCTGGCGGTCAAGTTCTAGGACCCCAAAAGGTCCTTACCGAGACACGCGGTCGTAATGTTGCGGCGACCGCGTGGCCCCGTCCTCCTCCGCGCCATGTCGGCCCGGCGCCTGGAGGACGGGGCGTTTTATTGCCTGGAGCACGCTTCAGCGCCCGCCTTCGCGGCGTCGCAAAAAGAACGGGAAATCGTCGTCGCATCGCCCGGGACAAGCGCGCCGACCCCTGCTAGCAACGGCGCATCCGCAAACGGGAGTTCGCATGCTGCGCCGCCTCTACGACTGGGTCATGGGCCTGGCCGCCTCGCGTCACGCCCCCACCAGCCTGTTCGCCGTGTCCTTCGCGGAGAGCTCGTTCTTTCCCGTCCCGCCGGACGTGATGCTGGCCCCGATGGTGCTGGCCCGCCCGGACCGCGCCTGGCGCTATGCCTTCATCTGCACGCTGGCCTCGGTGCTGGGCGGCATCCTGGGCTACGCCATCGGCTACTTCCTGACCCCCGTGGGCCAATGGATGATGGCCGCCACCGGCCACGCCGGGGGCCTCGCCGAATTCAAGTGCTGGTACGACAAGTACGGGGTGTGGGTGATCCTCGCCAAGGGCCTGACCCCCATCCCCTACAAGCTGGTGACCATCGCCTCGGGCCTGGCGGCCTTCAGCTTCCCGATGTTCATCTTCGCCTCGGTCGTCACCCGCGGCGCGCGCTTCTTCCTCGTCGCCTTCGTGGTCAAGAAGTTCGGCCCGACCCTGCTGCCGGTGATCGAGCGCCGGCTGGCGCTCGTGGCCGGCGGTTTGATCCTGCTCCTTGTCATCGGCCTCGCCGCGAGCCATTTCCTGGGGGGAAGCAGCGGAGGCGCGTGCGCCGTATGACCACCGACACCCCGGCCGTGACGACCACTGGCCCCCTCGTTCCAAAGCGTCCGCCCCTGGCATGGGTCGCCCGGCACTGGCCGGTCCTGGCCTTCGCAGCCAGCGCGATCATGCTGGGCGCGGCCCATGCGTTCGAGAGCTTCGGGGGTCTTGCGCCCTGCCACCTGTGCCTGAAGCAGCGCGAGGTCTACTGGGTCGCCGGAACCGTCGGCCTGATCGCCACCGTCCTGCAGCGCACGCCCCTTTGGACGCGCCTGCGCGCGCCGGCCCTGTGGCTGCTGGGCGCGATCTTCCTCTACGGCGCGGGCCTGGCGGCCTTCCACGCCGGCGTCGAATGGAAGTGGTGGCCCGGCCCCAGCACCTGCACCGGCGGCGGTCTGGCCACCTCCGACGACCTGGTGGCCATGCTGAAGGGCGCCAAGATCGCCCCGCCGATGTGCGACAAGGCCGCCTGGGTGTTCCTGGGCCTGTCGATGGCCGGCTGGAACGCCCTGGTCTCGCTGGGCCTGGCGCTCGTTTCGGCCTTCGCCGCCCTTCGCTCCAAGGAGGCCTGAAGATGAGCGCCGCCCAGCAGAAAGCCGTTCCGCCCCGTCCCGGCCGCGGCGCCCAGGCCGCGCGCCTGGCCGAGATCCTGCGCGTCGACCAGGCCGGCGAACTGGCCGCCGTCCACATCTATCGCGGCCAGCAGGCGGTGATGAAGCACGCCCGCGGCCGCGAGCGCATCGCCGAGCAGCTGAAGGAGATGGAGGGCCACGAGCAGGTCCACCTGTCGCGCTTCGACGAACTGCTGTCCGAGCGCAAGGTGCGCCCGACCCTGATGTCGCCCCTGTGGCGGCTGGCCGCCTTCACCCTGGGCGCCGGCACCGCCCTGATCGGCGACAAGGCCGCCCATGCCTGCACCGAGGCCGTCGAGTCGGTGATCGAGAAACACTATGCCGGCCAGATCGACGAGCTGAAGGACCGCGATCCGGCCCTGGCCGCCGAGCTGTCCAAGTTCCGCGACGACGAGCTGATGCACCGCGACCTCGCCATCGAGGAAGGCGCCCACGAGGCTGCGGCCTACCCCCTGCTCAGCGCCGTCATCCAGACCGGCTGCAAGGTGGCCATCAAGATCAGCGAGAAGCTTTAAACGCCCCTCCCTCTCTATCCATGAGAGAGGGTTTCAAAGAGGCTCCCCCTCCCCTACCGATGATGGCTCGCCCTCGGGGGAGTCGCATGTCCGTTTCACCAGTTCAGTTTCTGGCCCTCGCCGCCGCCCTGCCGCTGATGATCGCCGCTGCGCCGGCAAAACCGGTAAAGCCCGCGCGCGCCGCGCCAACCGCCCAGACCCTGGCCACCGGCGGGGCGCTGAAGCCCGACCAGGCCGGCGTTCACATCGAGCATGTCGACCTGTCGATCGAGGTGTTCCCGCAGAGCAAGTCGATCTCAGGCGAGGCCGTGCTGGCCCTGCGCGCCGACCGCGACCTGCCCGTGATCGTGCTGGACCTCGATCGCGAGCTGCCGGTCTCGGCGGTGTCTTTGGACGGTCGCGACCTGCCGCCGACGGCCTGGCGCAATCCCGACGGCCGCCTCTCGATCACCCCGCCCGCGCCGATCCCGACCGGCCGCGCGACCGCCGTGCGCATCCGCTACGCCGGCGTGCCGGTGGAGGCCAACAACGCGCCGTGGGACGGCGGCTTCGTCTGGACCAAGACCCCCGACGGCCGCCCGTGGATCGCCACCGCCGTCCAGGGCGAGGGCTGCGACCTCTTCTGGCCGTGCATCGACCACCCGACCGGCGAGCCCGACCTCGTCGACCTGCACGTCACCGTTCCGGCCGGGCTGTCGGCGCCGTCGGGCGGGATCCTGATCGACGTCACCGAGGCCGGCGGCGGCCGTCGCACCTTCCACTGGCGGATGAAGACGCCCAACACCTACGCCGTGGCGCTCAACATCGGCCCCTATGTCCACCTGACCGCGCTCTACCGCAGCCGTTTCGGCGACAGCTTCCCGATCGAGTTCTGGGCCATCGAGGGCAACGAGGCCAAGGGCCGCGACCTGCTGGCCCAGTTCACCCCGATGCTCGACTTCTACGAAGGGATGATCGGACCCTACCCGTTCCGCTCGGAGAAGATGGGCGCGGTCGAGACCCCGCACCTGGGCATGGAGCACCAGACGCTGAACGCCTACGGCGCCGGCTACGCCAAGGAGATCTACGGCTTCGACTGGCTGCTGGAACACGAGCTGGCCCACGAATGGTTCGGCAACCAGATGACCAATGTCGACTGGGACGACATGTGGCTGCACGAGGCCTTCGGCACCTACATGCAACCGCTCTATTCGCAGTGGCTGCACGGCGACATGGAATACATGGTCCGCCTCAACGAGATGCGGGTGAAGAGCTTCAACAAGTTCCCCATCGTCTCGGGCAAGCCGATGGAGGAGGAAGCCGTCTACGACGCCAAGGTCGGGCCGGGCACCGACATCTACTACAAGGGCGCCAACATGCTGCACACGTTGCGCGGCCTGATCGGCGACGAGGCCTTCTTCACCGCCACCCGGGTGCTGGTCTATGGCCGCCCCGACCCGAAGCCCGGCAACTTCGCCCCGCGCTACGCGGTGACCGACGACTTCATCAAGGCGGTGAACGAGGCGACCGGCGCCGACTACCGCTGGTTCTTCGACGCCTATCTGCGCCACGCCGCGCTGCCCGAGCTGGTCGAGACCCGCGAGGGCGATGACCTGGTGCTAGCCTGGACGACCCCTGCCGGGCGCTTCCCCATGCCCGTCGAGGTCAAGGTCGGCGGCAAGCTGGTAACCCTGCCGATGGCCGACGGGACGGGCCGGGTGCGCGTCGGCGACGCCGTTCCGGTGATCGTCGACCCTGCTTCGAAGATCCTTCGCCGGCAACCGTATCTGGAGGCCTACCACGCCTGGAAGACCGCCAAGGACGCCTCCGACAAGGCCAAGACCCGGCCGGTCAATCCGAAGAAATAGTCATCTTCCGTTGACCGTGTTCCTTCACGGTTTGCGAGGCATGCGGCCTTAGGACTCAAGGCTCCACCGCGAGCCGAGCCCATGCTGACGCCCAACCATGTCGTTATCGCCGCCAAGGCCGTGCTGTTCGTCGGGGCGGCCAGCGCCGTAACCCTGATGCTCGGCCCGTTCCAGGGCCTGGAACAGGCCTTCGGGCTCAGCGACAAGGCCGCGCACGCCCTGGCGTTCGGCGGCCTGACCGCCATGGCCTTCCTGGCCTTCCCGAAGATGCGCCGCAACGATCTGGCGATCGCCGCGATCCTGCTGGGGGCCAGCGCCGAGATCGCCCAGCTGTTCGCCCACCGCAGCGCCAGCTTCACCGATTTCGCCGCCGACGTCGCCGGCATCGCCGTCGTCTACCTGGCCAGCCACATCGAGGCCGTCCGCCGCGACGCCCGCGAACGCGGCGCCATGCGCTTCTCGGACATCTCGGCCCAGCGCCAGCGCCGCCGTCGCCGCAAGAGCAGCGTCGTCATGCCGGCCGCCTCCGTGGCCGCCGAAAGCGAAGCCGCCCACGGCAGCTTCGCCTCCCGCGCCGCCGCGCGTTTCCCGCGCGAGGCCTGATCCTTCGTCAGGTGATCCGCTTGACGCTGACCGGGTCGCTGCCCGGGAAGCTTTCTTCCAGGCCCTCGTCCAGCAGGGCTTCCTGGCGGCTTTCCGAGCACTCGACCTTCTCGGCCAGCTGGTCGTGCTTCTCGTTCTCGGCCAACGGCTTGTCGGCCACCTTCGAGTGCGGGGCCTCGATGTGACGGTCTTCCGGCCGCAGCTTGCCTTCGGACGCGCAGTCGGCGGTGGTCGCCGAGGTGCCGTGCGTGAAGTGGCGGCCGTCTTCCTTGTGATGCCTGTGACCGATCATGACCGGTTTCTCCCGTGCTTCGCCTGCGAGGGCGTCGAGAGATAAACCCGCAGGTCATGGCCGGGGTTGCTCCGCCTCCAGACAAGCGGCGCGAAGCAGGCTATGCAAACGCCATGCAAAAGCCGCTCATGTTGCTCGCCTGCCTTTTGCTGGGCGCCTGCGCTTCGACGCCTTCGGAGGCGCCCGCCCTCGCGCCGGCCCCCAAGCTCGCGGTCGAAACGCGCAACTACGCGACCACGCCCCTGACGCCGACCCCGTCCGACCTGCCGCCGGCCGAGGCCTTCGCCGCCGCCAGCTTCACCGCGCCCAATGGCGTGCGCCTGCCCTATCGCCTGCTGTCGCCGGCGACCAAGGAAAAGCTGCCGCTGGTGGTGATGCTGCATGGCTCGAGCGCCGTGGGCCACGACAACAAGGCCCAGATGGGTCCGTTCGTGCGCAGCTGGGCTCGTCCCGGCACGGCCAAGACCTTCCCGGCCTTCGTACTGGCGCCCCAGGCCCCGCTCCGCACCGCCAACTACGCCAAGGGCGCAGACCGGCTGCTGGCCTCGCGCCCCGGAACCAGCCTGCCGGCGATCCTGGCCCTGATCGACGACCTGTCGGCCCGCCTGCCGATCGACACCGACCGCATCTACCTCGTCGGCTTCTCGATGGGCGGATCGGCGGCGATGAACGCCGCGGCCCTGTCGCCGGGCAAGTTCGCCGCCGTCGCGGCCTTCTCCGGCGTGCCGCCAGAGCGCGCCCTGGCGGTCAAGGTCGCCCCGACGCCCGTGATGATCGTCCACGGCGACAAGGACCGCGAGAACCCCTACGCCCCCGATCTGGCCTGGGCCGGGGCCCTGGCCGACGCCGGCGGCGACGTGCGCTTCGTCTCCTATTCGGGCATGGCCCACGTGGTGCCGCCCGACATGATGCACGACGACGCCTGGCGCGCCTGGCTGTTCTCGCAGAAGCGCAAGAAGGGCTAGCTAGGCCGTCCAGGTCTCGGCGAAGACCCGCTGGAAGTTGCCGCCCAGCACCTTGTCGACCACTTTCGCCCGATAGCCCCGCCGCTTCAGCTCGTCGGCGATGACGGCGCAGCGATCGGGACGGTTCAGCCCGGTCACGAACGGCGGCGGCCCCTCGCCGGGCGCGGCCACGCCGGCGGCCTTGCGCTCTTCCAGGCTTTTGTTCCACTGGGCCATGCTTTCGGGCGAGGTGTCGAACGGCCACAGCAGGGCGTCGCTGCCGATGCCGACGTGGTCCTCGCCGCAGACCTTCAGGGCGTGGGTCAGGTGGGCGAAATAGACGTCCATCGAGGGCTGGGCCGGCGGCGCCGTCAGATAGGCCAGCTCGTAGATCCCCATCACGCCGCCGCGCTCGGCCATGGCTCGCATCAGCCGATCGGACTTGTTGCGCGGATGGGCGTGGACGGCGGCGGCCCCGGCGTGGGTGATCAGCACGGGCTTGCCGGACGCGGCGATGGCGCCCAGGCTGGACGGCTCGTCGCTGTGGCTGACGTCGATCGTCACGCCCTTCGCGTTCATGCGCTCCACCGCGCGCCGCCCCAGATCGGTCAAGCCGGTCGGCGGCGACGACATCGTGCCCGAGGCGAACGGCGTCGTCCGGTTGTAGCTCAGCCCCATGACCAGCACGCCGGCGGCGCGGAACTGGTCGATGGCGGCAAGATCGCCCTCCAGCATCTCCGACGCCTCGAACGAATAGATGATCCCCAAACGCCCGCTCGCCTTGGCGCGGGCGAAGTCGGCGACGGACGCGACCTTGAGATAGAGGTCGGGATTGAGCGCCACGGCCTTGTCGATGTCGGCGATGGAGACGGCGGTCTCGGCCCTGGTTTCCGTGCCCGGCCCGCCGATCGTCAGCTTGGCCGCCGTCAGGCCCGACGCCTTGACGAGGTCGCGGGCTTCCTGGTCCAGCGGCTTCTCACTATCCATGGGCAGGAGCAGATTGCCGTTGATCACGACGCCGGCGGCCTGTCCCGTCGCGGCCGAAGCGGTCGCGCTGGCGGCCAGCGAGGCGGCGGCCGCGCCCAGGAAGATGCGTCGCGTGGTGCTCATGGTCCCCTCCGAAAGAAATATGTAGGCGCCTACATATCCTTCCCATACCCGGGGTCGTCCAATGAAATTCCATCCATGATCCGATCGAACATCGACCGGCGGTCCAGGGCGTCGTCCAGTTGGTCGAGCCGGCGGACGAGGTCGCCGACCTCGGCGTCCAGCTCTCGCGCGGCGGTGTTGAAGGCATCCCAGACTGGTGAAAGTCTGGCGACCATCGCCCGCCCCTCTTCGGTCAGCGCGATCAGGCGGCGGCGCCCGTCTTCGGTGGATGTCTGCGAGGCGATCAGGCCGGCCTTCTCCATCGACCGGCTGGCTTCGCTGACCGAGACATGGGTGATGCGCAGGATCGCGGCGATCTCACCCACCGCCATCGGCGCGCCGCGCTCGACCAGCTGGCGCAGGACGCCGTACCAGCGCTGCTCGAACTTGACGCCGCGGGCCGCATAGACGCGCGAGCCGTCACGGTCGATCCGCTCGGAGACGCGCCGGAGGCGGGCCGCCAGCGCCTCGCCGCCGAAGCCGCGGCTGTAGTCTTCGGGATCGGACATGGCGGAATCCGCTGAAGGAAGAAACTAGCCTCCTTCTGAGCCATCCGCGTGCGGCAGCCTAGAGGCCAGCGCGCGTCAGGGCCTCGCGAACCACGTCGGGCGCGTGGTCGATGACCCGCAGATAGGCCAGCATGGCTGCGTCGGGGCGCGCCTCGCCATGCTCCAACTCGCTCAGCACCGGCAGGGGAATGGCGAAGGCCCGCGAGAACTCGGTCTGCGACAGTCCGCTGCGCCAGCGCACCGCCTGCACGAGCGCGCGGGACGAGCGGACCTCGCTGGGCGCGGCCTTGTCGTCGATGGCGATATCGGTCGTGGTCAGGCGCGCTGCGGCCATAGGATCTCTCCCTTCGCTGCTCTTCTCCCCGACCGCTCCTCTATACGCGTTCGATTGCACAAATTCGACGGCCCCACGTCGCCAATACGACGGTTCGAGGGCGGCTTAGCCAGGCAGTCAGCCTTGGGGCTTGGCCAGCAGGGCGCGCGCCTTGAGCTCGACCGCCTCGACGCCCTTCAGCGGATCGCCGGCGTCGTCGAGGATGTTGGAAAAGCGCTTGAGGTCCTGGGTGCTGATCCGCTTGATGCGGCGATCACGCGCCCATTCCATGCCGATCAGCTGGCCCAGGCGGCAAGCCTTGGGCAGCAGGGCCGGCTTCTCGGCCGGGCCGCCCTTGACCAGCAGCTTGCTGACGATGTCGTTCCAGTTGGGCGAGCCGGGGAAGCACAGGTTCAGGTCCTGGCAGTTGCCGGTCCAGAACCGCTTGTACCAGCGGGCGTGGTCGTCGTTCTCGAAACGCAGGCCGCGCGTGGGCTGGACCACATTGAGGCAGTCGCCCCGCACGAACTCCTGCGCGGACGCAGAGCCGGCCATCAGGCCGGCAAGCAAAAGGGCCGTCGCCCCCAAACGAAACGCCAAGTCTTCCTCCTGGAATCCTCCCCCCACGGAGGATGCTCACGGCTCGTTTAATCGCGCGCTTCGGACAGAAATGCGGCCGTCGCTTCAATGACTTCCACGAGCGTGAGTCGCTCGATGGTCACCCCTTCGGGCAGACTTGAAAAGAGCCTCGTGGGGGCGGCCGCATCCAGCATGACGAAGACGCCCCGGTCCTCGGCCCGGCGGATCAGGCGACCGAAGGCCTGGCTGATGCGGGCGCGGGCGATGGAGTCGTCGTAGCCCTTGCCGCCGAACTTGGTCCGCCTGGCCTTGTGCAGGATGTCCGGACGCGGCCAGGGCACGCGGTCGAAGACCAGCAGGCGCAAGGACCGGCCCGGCACGTCGACGCCGTCCCGGATCGCGTCTGTGCCCAGGAGACAGGCGTCCTCCTCGGCCCGGAAGATGTCGACCAGGGCGCCGGCCTCCAGCGGGTCCACATGCTGGGCGTAGAGCGGCAGGCCCTTGTCGGCCAAGGGCGCGGCGATACGCTCATGCACCGCTTTCAGCCGCCGGATGGCGGTGAACAGGCCCAGCGCCCCGCCGTTGGCGGCCAGGAACAGCTCGCGCATGGCCGCCGAGACCTGGCGCGCGTCCTCCTTGTTGACGTCGGTGACGACGAAGGCGCGGGCGTTCTTCTCGTAGTCGAAGGGCGAGGCCAGGCGCAGCACCTTGGGCGGCTGCGGCAGGCGGGCCGCGCCCGTGCGCATCTCGGCCAGGGCGAAGGGATCCTCCAGCGCCGGATCGACAAGGGTGGCGCTGGTCACCAGCACGCCGTGAGCAGGGGACAGCACCGCCGCCCGCAGCGGCTCGGTCGGATCCACCCAGTGGCGGCGGCAGGCCGCATCGACGACCCGGCCATAGAGGAAGGTCGCCTCGAACCAGTCGACGAAGTCGGGGTCGTCCTCCGCATCCTCGTCGATGGCCTTCAGGATCGAGCGCCAGGCCGGCAGGGTCATGCGCGCCCGGCGGTCCAGGCCCCGCAGCGCGCCTTCGATGCGGGCGCGTTCGGACGGCCCCAGGTGCTCGGCGTCCTCGTCGAGCACGTCCTCCAGCTGGCGGGCCAGGGCCAGCAGCGGGGCCTCGACCCCGGCCAGGGCCCGGGCGGCCTCGCCGGCCCGCTCGCGCACCAGGTCGACGGCCGGGCGGGCGGCGCATTGCAGGCCCAGTTCCGGTCCGCCGCGCTCGCTGGTGCGGGCGCGCAGCTGCTCGATGACGGCGACGAGATAGTTCTCGATCGGCCCGATCGGATTGACCTGGCCGTCAGGCGGCGCGATCCGTCCCGACCAGCCCTCGCCCGGCAGGGCGGTCGCCGCCTGGATCACCGCGCTCAGGGCCTGGCGGGCGCTTTCCTTGTCGCCCAGGATGTCGAGCAGGCGGTTTTCCAGTCCCCTGCCCCGCCGCCCGCGCCCTTCCGGACCGCGGATCCAGCGGCGCAGCTCAGCGGCCTCCGCGCCGGAAAGGGCGGCCGAGAAGGCGCTGTCGGCGGCGTCGAACAGGTGGTGGCCCTCGTCGAACACCACCCGCTTGACCGCCGTCGTCTCGTTGTCGCCCTTCAAGCCCCGCGCCGTGCGCGCGCCGTCGAAGGCCGCCTGGGTCATGACCAGGGCATGGTTGGCGATGACGATGTCGGCGCGCTTTGAGGCCCGCACGGCCTTTTCGATGAAACAGACGCGATAGTGCTGGCAGCCGGCGTGGATGCACTCGCCCCGGCGGTCGACCAGGTTGGCGGCGCTGGCTTGAGCCGACGGCGGCACGGCGAACAGGGTCGGCAGCCAGGCCGGATAGTCGCCGCCGGTCATGTCGCCGTCGCGGCTGACCCGCGCCCAGCGCGCGGCCAAGGCAAGGCCCACCAGGTCGCCATTGCCCAGCTGGGCGCTGTTGACCTGCTCCTGCAGATTCAGCAGGCACAGGTAGTTCTCGCGCCCCTTGCGGACCACCGCCTTGCGGGCCCGCACCTGCGGGTCGGGATAGATTGCGGCGCTCTCGCGCTCGATCTGGCGCTGCAAAGCCCGCGTGTAGGTGCTGATCCACACCGACGGGCCGTTGGCCTCGGCCCAGACGCTGGCGGGCGCCAGATAGCCCAGGGTCTTGCCGACGCCGGTGCCGGCCTCGGCCAGCATCATGCGAGGCTCGCCTTCACGGTCCCGGGGCTGGAAGGCGAACGAGGCCTCCCGGGCGTAGGTGTCCTGGGCCTCGCGCACCTCGTCGAGACCGGCGCGAGCCAGCAGCGACTTCAGGCGCTCGGAGGCGGCCTCGGGATCGATCGGGCGCGACAGCGGCTCGCCCAGCGGCGCCTGGTCTTCCCATTCGACGAGACGGCTCCAGACATCGAGGCCGGAGCTTCTGAACTGGTTGCCGACCGGAACCGAGCGCAGGGCGCCGACCACCGCCGGTCCCCACGACCAGCCGGCCCGGGCCAGGGTCTCGGCCACGGCCAGGGCCTCCTCACGCGAAGGGCGGGGCGTCAGGGCCAGTTCGCGCAGCAGGAAGTCGGCGGCCTCGCGCAGGGTCTGGGCCTGGGCGGCCGCCCCCTTCGGTTCCGGCAGGCCCAAGGCCATGGCCAGCCCCACCGACGACGGCGCGCAGAAGGTCGCCGGCCGGGTGAAGGCGTAGAGCTCCAGCACGTCGAAGATGCCGGGATAGCGCAGCGGGGCGTGCAGGTTCAGGCGCTTGGCCGTCATGGCCGCGTGGGCGACCAGCACCGGCCCGTGCTCGAACAGGTCGCGGGCGTCCGGCGGCCGGATCACCCGCCCCTCGCCCGAACCGTCAGCCAGTCCGGCGCGCGGGCCGGGCAGAACCACTAGGGCCGGGGCAAGGTCAAGATTCGGAGGAAGCGCGCTCACGAGCGTGGATTAACACTTTGGCGCGGGGAAACGAACGGGGAACTCAGCGCGCCTGCTCCCTCTCCCGTAAAATCCAGCCCCTTCATCCGCACAATCCCCGCGAAAGCGGGGACCCAGGCTTTTCTGCAAGGCGCGGCGCTCGACGATAAAACACCTGGGTCCCCGCTTTCGCGGGGATTTTACGGGGTTTGGTCTGCCTTACTTCCGCTGACCCGCGCTGGCCGCCCGCACCGGCTTGAACTCCGAGCCGGCGTTCCAGTCGGGCCAGACGCGCGAATTGGCGATCGCCTTGCCGGCTTCGTAGACCAGGGCCACGTCCTGGGCCGCGCCGCGCAGGTCCCAATCGGCGCTCCAGGCGTCGCAGGGCTGGTGGTAGCAGCGGGCGGTGTAGTCGGCGACCCAGGCGTCGCCGGCCGCGCGACCGCCGTTCAAGAGGTCGGCTCCACCGCCAAGGCCCATCACCAGCAGCACCGGCACGCCGCGCTTGGCCAGCGAGAAGTGGTCGGCGCGATAGAACAGCGCCCGCTCCGGCTTGGCGTCCGGCGTCACCGTGCGCCCTTGCGCGGCCGCGGCCTTGGCCAGGCCCTGCTCCAGCTCGTTCTGGCCGGCGCCGACCAGCACGATGTCCTTGGCCGGACCGGCCGTCTGCAGCACGTCGAGGGTGTAGTTGGCGGCCATCTTGCCCAGGGCCGCGTCACCGGCCTTCACGGCGTAGTATTCCGAGCCCAGCAGGCCACGCTCCTCGCCCGTCCAGGCGGCGAAGACGATAGAGCGTTGTGGCGCCGGGCCCTGCTTGAAGGCGCGCGCCACCTCGATCACGCCGGCCACGCCGATGGCGTCGTCGGCCGCGCCCGGACGGATCGTCTTGCCTTGCGCGTCCGGCGCGCCCACGCCGTAGGCGTCCCAGTGGGCGGCGTACATCAGGCTTTCGTCGGCATGGGTCGTACCCGGCAGACGGGCGACCACGTTGTGGCTGACCATCGGCTCGTGGGCCACCTTGTAGGCGGCCGAGAAGACCGCGCCCTTCAACGCCACCGGCTTGAACGACGGCTCGCGCGCCGAGCGCTTCAGCGCCTCGAAATCCAGGCCCGAGCGCTTGAAGAGGTCGACGGCCACGTCGCGCTGGATCCAGCCTTGCAGCTGCAGCTTCTCCTTGGCCGGGTCGGGACGGACGATGTCGTAGCCCTCACCGTTCGAGGCCTTCACCGTCGACCAGCCGTAGCCCGCGCCCAGGGTCTCGTGAACGATCAGCGCGCCGACCGCGCCACGGCGCACGGCCTCCTCGTACTTGTAGGTCCAGCGGGCGTAGTAGGTGGCCGCCTTGCCGCCGAACTTGCCGTAGGCGGGCTCGCCGGCCTCGGCCTCCAGGTCGGGGTCGCTGATCAGGAAGACGGCGACCTTGCCCTTGAGGTCCACGCCCTTGAAGTCGTCCCAGCCGCGCTCGGGCGCCGAAACCCCATAGCCGACGAACACCAGCGGCGCGTCCTTGATCGCCACCTTGTCGACCGGCAGCAGGGTCATGACCTGGGCCTGCTCGCCCTGGCCCAGGGCCACTGCGCCGCCGGCGGTGGAAAAGCTCATGGCCACCGGGCCGTCGATGCGGGTGTGCACCAGCGGCACCTTCTGGGTGTAGCTGCCCGCGTCGCCGGCCGGCTCCAGGCCCAGCGCCTTGAACTGGCCGGCGATGTAGTCGGTGGTCTTCTGCTCGGCCGGACCGCCCGGGGCGCGGCCGAGGAACTCGTCACTGGCCAGCACGCGGGTGATCTCCGACAGCTTGGCCGGATCGATCGGGCCGCTGTCGACCTTGGCGTCCTGCGCATGGGCCAGGGCCGGCAGGGCCAGGGCGGCGGTCAGCAGAAGGGCGGCGCGGGGGGACATGGGCGAACTCCGGAAATTGCGGGCCGACCCTAGGAAGCTCCGCCTGGATACGCAAACTTCGCACGTCGTTCTGTCGGAACTGTCGATTCCCCGCCAGAAACAGAACAGGAACATGCTATAGCCCCGTCGATGGTTCCGGCCGACCTGCTTCCCCCGCGCTTTTCCGAGTGGTTCGCCGCCCGTGGCTGGTCTCCACGCGCCCACCAGCTGGCAATGATCGAGAAGGCCAAGGCCGGCCGCGACGCCCTGCTGATCGCCCCCACCGGCGGCGGCAAGACCCTGGCGGGCTTCCTGCCCAGCCTGATCGAGCTTTCGCAGCGGGCGCCGCGCAACACGCCGGCCGGCATCCACACCCTCTACATCTCGCCGCTCAAGGCCCTGGCCGTCGACGTCGAGCGCAACCTGATGACGCCCATCCGCGAGATGGGCCTCTCCATCGTCGCCGAGAGCCGCACCGGCGACACCGGCGAAAGCCGCAAGGCCCGCCAGCGGATCCGCCCGCCCGACATCCTGCTGACCACGCCAGAGCAGCTGGCCCTGTTCTGCGCCTGGGAAGGCGCGCGGGAGTATTTCGCCGACCTGTCGTGCGTGATCGTCGACGAGGCCCACGCCATGTGGCCCTCCAAGCGCGGCGACCTGCTGGCGCTGGACATCGCGCGACTGCAGACCTTCGCGCCGCGAATGCGCCGGGTGGGCCTGTCGGCGACGGTGGACGATCCGGATCTGGTGCGGCGGTGGCTGGGAAAAAATCCTCCCCCTGAAGGGGGAGGTGGCGGCGAAGCCGACGGAGGGGGAAGTGAACCCACCTCAGCAGCCCCTCCCCCCTCCGGCCCTCCGGGCCACCTCCCCCTTCGGGGGGAGGATCTGAGCGTCGACCTCGTCCTCGGCTCAGGCGGCGCCCAGCCGGTCGTGGAAGTCCTCGTCTCCGGCGGCCGGGTGCCGTGGGCCGGACACACGGCCCAGCACGCCATGACCGAGGTCTACGAGATCATCCGCCAGTCCCGCACGGCGCTGGTGTTCGTCAACACGCGCTTCCAGGCCGAGTTCGCGTTCCAGGAACTGTGGAAGCTCAACGACGAGGGCCTGCCGATCGCCCTGCACCACGGCAGCCTGTCGGCCGAGCAGCGGCGCAAGGTCGAGGCGGCCATGGCCCGGGGCGACCTGCGCGCCGTGGTCTGCACCTCGACGCTGGACATGGGCATCGACTGGGGCGACGTCGATCTCGTCATCCAGCTGGCCGCGCCCAAGGGGGCCTCCAGGATGGTCCAGCGGATCGGTCGGGCCAACCACCGGCTGGACGAGCCCAGCCGCGCCCTCTTCGTGCCCGCCAGCCGCTTCGAGATGCTGGAGTGCCGCGCCGCCGCCGACGCCATCCTGGAAAGCCACCTCGACGGCGAGCCGGCCCGCGTGGGGGCCCTCGACGTCCTGGCCCAGCACGTGATGGGCTGCGCCTGCTCAGAGCCCTTCAAGCTGGTCGACCTCTATGACGAGGTCCGCTCCGCCGGCCCCTATGCCGACCTGTCGTGGGAAGACTTCGAGACCGTCGTCGATTTCGTCTCCACCGGCGGCTACGCCCTGAAGACCTACGACCGCTTCCGCCGGATCGTCGAAGACGCCGACGGCTTCTGGAAGGCCCGCAACGCCCAGGTCGTCCAGCGCCACCGCATGAACGTCGGCGCCATCGTCTCTCCGGCCGTGGTCAACGTCAGGATCGGCGGCGGCCGCAGACCAATGGGCGGGCGCAAGATCGGCGAAGCCGAGGAAGGCTATTTCGAGCAGCTGACGCCCGGCGACACCTTCGTGTTCGCCGGCCAGGTCTGGCGGTTCAACAGCCTGGTGGGGGCCGACGCCTATGTCTCGCCCGCCCCGGCCAAGGACCCGAAGATGCCCAGCTGGGGCGGCTCGAAGTTCCCGCTCTCGACCTATCTGGCGTCGCGCGTGCGCAAGATGATGCACGACGAGGCCGAGTGGACCGCCCTGCCCCCCGATGTCCAGGAGTGGATGGCCTACCAGAAGGCCCGCTCGCTGATCCCCGACGAGGACGAGATGCTGCTGGAGACCTTCCCGCGCGGGAAGCGGTTCCACATGGTCATGTATCCGTTCGAGGGGCGGCTGGCCCACACCACCCTGGCCATGCTGCTGACCCGGCGGCTGGACCGGCTGGGCGTGGGGCCGCTGGGCTTCGTGTGCAACGACTACGCACTGAACGTCTGGTCGCTGAAGCCGATGGACGAGTTGGACCTCGATGACCTGTTCGACCAGGACATGCTGGGCGACGACCTCGAGGACTGGCTGAACGAGAGCTTCCTGATGAAGCGCGCCTTCAAGGCTTGCGCCCTGGTCGGCGGCCTGATCGAACGGCGCTATCCCGGCGAGGAGAAATCGGGCCGGCAGGTGACCTTCTCGACCGACCTGATCTACGACGTGCTGCGCAAGCACCAGCCAGACCACCTCTTGCTGCGCTGCGCCCGCGCCGATGCGGCGACCGGCCAACTGGACGTGGCGCGGCTGGGCGACCTTCTGGCCCGCATCAAGGGCCGGATCCGCCACGCGGCGCTGGACAAGGTTTCGCCCTTCGCCGTGCCGATCATGCTGGAGATCGGCCGCGAGCGCGCGCCGGGCGACGCCGCCAGCGACATGATCCTGGCCGAGGCGGAGGAAGACCTGATCGCGGAGGCGCTGTCTTGACCCCACCTGGCCTGATGACGAGGTTCCAGCCCAGCGACTGTGGCGGCCTGGCGGTCCTGATGGCCCAGCGAACGGTGCTGCTGCGCGGCTCGGGCGGCCTGTGGCTGGAGGCCGAGCGCGCCCTGGTGGTCGCCGACCTGCACTTCGAGAAGGGCTCGTCCTACGCCGCGCGTTTCGGCCAGATGCTGCCGCCCTACGACACCCGCGAGACCCTGACGCGGCTGGAGGCCGAGGTCGCGGCGCTGGCGCCGGCGACGCTGATCTTCCTAGGCGACAGCTTCCACGACGGGGCGGCCGAGGGTCGCCTCGCGGCCGACGACGCAGAGCGGCTGCGCGCCCTGTCGGTCGGCCGCGACCTGATCTGGGCGGTCGGCAACCACGACGCCGACGGTCCGCGCGCCCTGCCCGGCCAGGTGATCGACGAGCTTTCCATCGGCGGCCTGATCCTGCGCCACGAGCCCGAACCCGGCCTCCAGCCCGGCGAGGTCGCGGGTCACCTGCACCCCGCCGCCCGTGTCTCCAGCGGTCGCGGCAGCGTGCGCAAGCGCTGCTTCGTCACCGACGGCCAGCGCCTGATCCTGCCGGCCTTCGGAGCCTATACGGGCGGCCTCAACATCCTCGACGAGGCGTTCGCGGGCCTGTTTTCCGCCCCGCCCCTGGCCGGCGCGCTTGGCGGCAGGCGGGTGCACGCGGTGGGGCCCAAGTCGCTGCGGCCGGACTAAGGCAAGCTGGGCCCTGGGATCGCCGAGGCGTCCGGCGGCGTTTGCCCGGAAACCTCCACCCGTGAGACCCCGCTCCATGCGCCTGCTGATCCCGAGCCTTGCCGCCCTTCTGGCGCTGTCGGCCTGCGCCAGCAACCCCGCCCCGCGCGACACTGTCGCCAGGCTCGACGCCAGCCATCCGCGCTACGACAGCGCCAGGTGCCGCAAGGCCCGCGCCGAGGCCGAGCAATATAACGAGCACCGCATCGTCCGCGCCGTGGTCGGCGTAGGCGGCAACGTGGTCATGCCCTTCGCCGGCGCTGCGGCGGGCGGCGCGCTGACCCACAGGCTGGAAAAGAAGAAGGCCAAGCTGAACCACGCGGTGGCCAAGGCATGCCTCGACGATCCGCTGGCGCGAAAGGCCGTGGCGACGCGCTAGAGCGCCAGGGCTTGTTCGAGCGCGAAGGCCAGCGACAGGGCCGCGCCGGTGGTCAGCAGGGTGCGCAGGCGGGGCCGCCAGGCCGGGCCCTCGTGGCTGGTGACGTCCCACAGCCATTGCAGCAGGAACACGAACAGGAAGCCGGAAAGCTGCCAGGCGGCGCCGAAGCGCTCGGCCCCCAGCATCAGGGCCACGCCGGCCAGCGGCGGCAGCAGCGACAGGCCCAGCGTCATCCATCGCGGCTGGACATGGTCGATCTCAAGCCCGCAGCGCACGCCGCCGAGATACGAGAGCATCGCCGTCGAATAGGCGAGCAGCGCCACCAGCGCCGGGCCGCGCTGGCCCTGGGGCCCGTAGCAGAACAGCCCCGAGGCGATGACGAACGGCGCCAGCGTGAAAAGGCCGAACACCCATACGGCGCGCGGAACCGGCACGCGTTCGGTCACGTGATCCGTCATCAGCTCGTCACTCCTCCGGCAGGCCCGAAAGCCTTCCCCCGCCCCGTCCGCGATCTCCGGCGTCCCGGTCGATCGCGCAAACCCTAGTCCGAACCTGGCCCGGGATTGTTTCACCCGGCCCGGTTTGCATCGAAACGGTGACTATTACCGAGGTCGGCGCCCAGGTCCACGCCGGAGTGCGCGTCAGAAATCCCCGACGTGATAGAGCGGTTCACTCGGCGAGCCGGCCTTCGACGCCGCATAGATCACCAGCCGCGTGCGCGTGGCGCGGGCGGTCAGGAAGGCCGAGAACTGCGCCTTGCCCGCCTCGGTGCCCAGGTTCATCCAGAAATAGTGGCAGCAGCCCGCCCAGGTCGCATCCACGTCATTCAGGTTGCGCAGATAGACAATGCCGCTGGAGTCGACGACGTACTTCACCACCGATGCGTCAGGAATAACCAGGGTGTCGGCAGCCGAGGCGGCGCTCGGCGCGATCGCCAGCAGGCCGGCCGTCGCCAGGACGGCGGCCGCGCAGCGGCGCAGGGCCGAAAGGTGTTTTGCGATGAACGGCATGCAAGAGCCCCCAGAATGACGAAGGCGCGGGAAGCCCCCGCGCCCTCGCCTAATGGATCAGCCCTGCAGCCAACTCAACCCTCGGACGCCGTGCGCCGTCGCCTAGCGCGCGAAGGCCGACAGGCGGTTCAGGGTCTCGCCGTCCAGAGCGCCGGAGGCCGGCAGGTTCTGGTCGCGCTGATAGGCCTGGACGGCCATGCGCAGGGCCGGCGACGAAACGCCGTCCTTGGGGCCCTGGTAATAGCCGAGGCTGGACAGCGCGCGCTGGGCGGTGGCCGTGCCGGCCGACGGCGCGGCGGCGGTCGCCACCTGGGTCGTGCGCGGCGCGGCGGCCAGGCGCGAGCGGAAAGCTTCGGCCGAACGCTCGGCGATGCGCTGGCTTTCCGGCGTCAGCTGGCCGCGCAGGGCCGAAGCGCGGCCACGGGCGTCGGCGTCGCCGGCGCGGGCCGCGATCAGGTACCAGCGATAGGCCTCGGCCGGGTTCTGGGCGACGCCGCGGCCGTTTTCGTACAGCTGCGCCAGGTTGAACTGGCTGTCGACAAGGCCGGTTTCGGCGGCCTTGCGGAACCAGTTGGCGGCCGTGGTCAGGTTCTTGGCTCCGCCGTCGCCGCGATAGGCGAACAGGGCGATGTTGTGCATGGCGCTGGGATCGCCGCCCTGGGCCGCGCGCTCGTACCAGCGGCGGGCCTCGGCCAAGTCCTTCTTGACGCCGCCCTCGCCCATCTCGGCCATCTTGGCGAGCAGGAACTGGGCCTTGGGCTGTCCGAGGTTGGCGGCCTTTCGCAGAAGGACCAGGCCGCCGCGATCCTTGGCTTCCAGGCGGCTGACCGCCTCGGCGAACAGGGCCGCGCCCTCGTCGACGGCGGCGGGCGCCGGCGCTTCGGCCTCGGCGGGCGCCTGGGCCGCGCCCGGCTGGGCGGCGGGCGTCACGACGGCCATGGCCACACGCGGCTGGGCCGGGGTGGTGTCGGCTTCGCGGGTCTTGATCTCGATGTCGGCGGCGCGACCGGCGATGGCGCGGGCCACCCGGTCGTTGAGCGCGCCGTCGCTGTCCTTGGGCAACAGGGTCAGGCCGGCCGTGCCGACGCCCAGGGCAGCAGCGCCGGCCGAGACCAGCAGCGCGGTGACCAAGGTCGAGGACGAACGCTTGTCCTTCTTCTGCAGCGCCTTGCCGAAGCCGGCGAACAGCGACTTGGCCGCGGCCTTGTCGGCCTTGGTCTTCGCCTTGGTCTCGGCGCCGGCGGCCGCGGCGCGGGCGGCGGCGCGGGCCTGCTCGATCACCTCACGGGTCGACAGGGCGCGGGCCGGGGCCATCGGCAGTTCGGGCTCGGGATCGAAGGCGTCGGCCTCGAACGACGGCGCCTCGATGCGCGGGGTCGCCGAGAAACCGTCGGCGGCCTCGAAGTCCTCGTCGGCGAAGCCGGGAGCCTCGGGCTCCTCGACCGGGAAGTCGGCGTCGAACCCGCCCGAGGCCGACCAGCCGGTGTCGACGGTCGGGGCCGGCGCAGGCGTGGCGACCTGCGAAGCGACCGTGGGCGCCTGGAAGGCCGCCTGCGGGAAGGCCGGCTGGTCGAACACGTCCTCGGAGACGGTCTCGGCGCCGAACGAGAAGCGATCGGCATCGAACGGCGAAGCCGCGGGCGCGGCCGCACGGGCCGGCGCCGGCGCGGGAGCCGGAGTTTCGGCCAGGCGACGCTGGGCGTCGGCCAGGCGGGTGTCGATCTTCTCGCGGGCCTCGTCGAGCAGGCGCGCCGTGCGCTCCTCGCTCTGGCGGATGCGGTCGATCAGTTCCTGCGAGCTGCGCTCGGCGCGCTGGTTCAGGCGGTCGGTGACCCGAACCACCTGGTCGCCGACGTCGTCGATGGCCAGGGCGTTGCGGCGCTCCGAGGCGCTGATGCGCTCGGCCAACTTCTCGGTGATGCGGGCGATCTCGACGCCCAGCTTCTCGAGGGCCTGGGCCTGGACGCTGTCGGCGCGGTTCAGCTTGTGCTCGACGCTCGAAGCGATGCGGGCCACCTCGCCGCCGACCTGCTCGATGGCGTTGGCCTGGCGGGCTTCGGAGGTCTGGATGCGGCGGTTGAAGGCGTCGGCCAGGCCGACGACCTCGCGGCCCATGCGCTCGATCGCCTGGGCCGAGCGCGCTTCGGCGGCCTGGATGTGGGCGGTCATCTCGCCCAGCTTGCGCTCCATGCGGTCGAAGCGGCCGTCGGCCGTCTCGCGCAACTTGGCGGCCATCTCGGCGCGCGCGGCCTCCATCTTGGCCGACAGACTGCCGGCCAGTTCCTCGAGGCGCTTCTGGGCGCTGCCGCCCTCGCCCTCGACGGCCGACAGGCGGGTGTCGAGCGCCTGGAACGAACCGCCCAGTTGCTGCAGCGCCTCGGCGGTGCGGGCCTCGGCGGCTTCCAGGCGTTCCTGCAGGCGCGCGACGACCTCGTCGACCAGACCGGCGGCGGGCGCGGCGGCTTGGGCGGCGACCTTGGCTTCCAGGGCCGCCAGGGTCTCGCGGGTGCGGCCTTCGCCTTCGTACAGGTGGTTAGCCACGCGGCCGACGGCGCTTTCCAGCGCGCGCAGGGCCTCGGCCGAGCGCGGGCCGGCGGCTTCGTTCTCGATGCGGCGCAGACGCTCGGCGTTGCGGGTCTGCTCGGTCTTGATCTCGTCGGCCAGGCCCTCGAAGCGGGCGGCGACGGCGATCTGCTCGCGTTCGGAATGCGACAGGCGCTGCAGCGCGCCGCGCACCGACTGGTCGATGCCGGTGATGGCCTGGGCCGAGCGGGCCTCGGCGACCTCGATGCGCTGGGTCAGACGGTCGAGCGCCGACGCCATGCGGCCCACCTCGTCGGCGGGATGCTCGGGCGCTTCGATGCGCGGCGGCGCCTCGGCGCGATCGGCTTCAAGGTAAACAGAGCGGCCGTTCGAACGACCGGTATCATTAACGGGATCGGCGGGAGGCGCGTCGAAACCGGCGGAATCACCCTCGATGATCATCCGGTTCAACCACTCGCCAAGGGTCATGCCCGAGCGACGGGCGAGGTCCTTGGCGACCTCCCGTGCCTTCGGGTCAATTCCCTTTACGCTCCATGGCGCTGCAGCAGTCATGCGAATCGCTCTCCCCGCACCTGGGGACCCACGCTAGTCACCGATTCCTAGCGTGTAAACGCGACGGTAAACGCTAGATTTAGCGTTCCTGTGGACAGGTTAACAGACACAGTTACCAAAGTATCTACAGAGGATTTGGTTCCAATGTGTTAATGCGTATTAACCTATTGCCAGACCGATTGTCGCAGGCCATCTGCGGCCCATGGACATGACCCTCACCCTGATCGCGGGCGCGACGACGCTCGCCCTCACCGTGCTGTTCGGCTGGCTGGGGGCGCGCCCTTCCAACCCCGCAAAGGGTCCGCGCATGGCGCCATGGCGCCCGATGATGATGGCGACGGCGGTGGCGACCCTGCTTCTGGCCGCTCACGCGCTCAATCTTCTGGGCTTTAAGACGGGCGACCCGCGCTATTAGGCCGCGGCCGTTTCGTCAGGCCGGACATGCCGCCGGACGACAGGAGGCCGATGTCGGCGAGCAGGAAAGGGATGGCCCAGCGGCGAGGCGCGGCAATGTAGCGCGGCTGCCAGACGGGATCGTACTTGTCCTTGTACCGGCGCACGCCCTGGAAATTGTAGATCCCCTCGCCGCGCTCGTAGAGCAGACGCCCCACGCGCGACATGATCGGGGCCAACGGCCGGTCGTCCAGACCCGCCAGCGGGGCCATGCCGAACTCGAACGCCGTATAGCCCTCCGCCTTGCCCCACTGCAGGAGCTCGACGAACAGGTAGTCCATGATGTTCTTGGGCGCCTCGTCGGAGTAGCGCATCAGGTCCATCGAGAACGAGGCCTTGTGGGCCGTGGTCCACAGGGTGGCGAAGGCGACGATGCGGCCTTCCGAGCGCACCAGGGCGACCGGGAACTCTGCCACGTAGCGCGGATCGAAGCCGCCCATCGAGAAGCTCTTCTCGCCGCCGGCGTGGTGGCCCAGCCAGGCGTCGGAGATCACCCGCAGCTCGGCCATCACGGTCATGGCCGCGCCGGCCGGCAGCACCTCGAACGCCGCCCCGCCCTCGCCTGCCTTGCGCCAGTTGCGGCGCAGGACTTCGCGGCGACGACCGGCCAGGGTGAAGCTTTCCAGCGGCACGATGGCGCTCTCGCCGGTCTTCTGGATGGCTAGACCCAGATCGACGGTGTCGGGCAGGTCTTCCGGGCCCAGGGCGTAGAAGCCGGCGCGCGCGGCATGGGCGTCGGCCAGCTCGCGGAAGCGCCAGAACAGCTCCATGCGCTCGTCGTGGCGGCCGATCGGCGGTCCCAGGGCGATCCACGAGCGGCGACGCACGCCAAACATCAGGAAACTCTCGCCCGACGCCGAGAACAGGAAGCGCTTGTCGCCCAGCAAGGCCAGGTTCGAGGCCGGCTCGGCGGCTTCCGCCTTGGCCAGGATGGCGCGCACGCGGTCGAAGTCGGGGTCGGTGTCGTCGACGACCGGGGGCGTGGCCGGGGTGGCGATCAGCCGCCAGACGCCGATGCCCATCAGCACCACCGCCGCGGCGATCGACGAGCGGATGGCGCGGGCGGCCTCGCGGTCGCCCATGATCCGCATCCACGAGCGGTCGGCGTACTCGACGTGGTTGAACATCCACCAGCCCAGGAACGCCGCCCCGCCGATGGCTGCGGCCGCCGACAGCAGCCAGCCGGGCGTGATCTCCATCCGCGACAGGGCCGCCTTGCGCGGGAAGGCTTCGTGGAACGGCAGGATGGCCACGAAGAAGGCGGTCAGGGTCGCCGTCTCCTCCCAGTTCAGGCCCTTGAAGATCGCCAGCACCGCGCCGGCGGCCAGCATCACCAGGCTGGCCCACCAGGCCGCGTCGAGACGCGCGCGCAGGCCGAAGGCCAGCAGCACCAGCACAAGCCCGATGATCGACGAGACGAAGTGGCTGATCTCGATCAGCGCCGACGGCGCGAAGGCCAGCAGGATCGCGAAACGCGTCGGCTCGGACGGTGTCGCGCCGGACGCCAGCAGCAGCACGCCGGCCGAGGCGGCCAGGATGGCGGCGAGAGTCGGTGCGACCGCCAGAGCGGCGGGTCTCAGTTCTGGCGCGGACATCAAGACCCCTGAACGGCGAATCCCGGACCGGGAAACGTCATCGGCGCTTCTATAACGCGTCTGGCCGCCTCTCGTCGCGCATGGCGATGCGAACGATCGTTTGAATCGACTTGCTCCCGGCGTTGCGTGGCGTAGTCTGGGCCTCGAAGCGGGCCGCCAAGCGCCCGGCACGATCCAGGGAGAGCCCCCATGGCCGACTTCGGCGCCACCGAACTCGACACCTTCCGCGCCGAGACGCGCGCCTGGCTGGAGGCCAACTGCCCGCCGTCGATGCGCACGCCGATGACGGACGAGAAGGAAGCCCCTTGGGGCGGCCGCAAGGCGCAATGGAAGAACCCCGACGCCAAGCTCTGGCTCGACCGCATGGCCGACAAGGGCTGGACCGCGCCGATGTGGCCCACTCAGTACGGCGGCGGCGGCCTTTCCAAGGCCCAGAACAAGGTGCTCGAACAGGAGCTGCGCCGCATCAAGGCCCGCCCCGCCCTGATGAGCTTCGGCGTCTGGATGCTGGGCCCGGTGCTGCTGGAGTACGCCACCGAGGAGCAGAAGCAGCGCTTCCTGCCCGGTATCGTGCGCGGCGAGACCCGCTGGTGCCAGGGCTACAGCGAGCCGGGCGCCGGCTCCGACCTCGCCTCGCTCCAGACCAAGTGCGAGGACAAGGGCGACCACTGGCTGATCAACGGCCAGAAGGTGTGGACCAGCTATGCCGACCAGGCCGACTGGATCTTCTGCCTGGTGCGCACCGACACCTCCAAGAAGCACGAAGGCATCTCGTTCGTGCTGTTCGACATGACCTCGCCCGGCGTCGAGGCCCGGCCGATCAAGCTGATCAGCGGCTCCTCGCCGTTCTGCGAGACCTTCTTCGACAATGTGAAGGTTCCCAAGGAGCAGTTGGTCGGCAAGGTCAACGGCGGCTGGGAGATCGCCAAGCGCCTGCTGCAGTACGAACGCCAGAACATCTCGGCCTCGGGCTTTGGCGGCAACGCCGGGCTCGACGTGGCCGAGGCGGCCAAGACCCATGTCGGCGTCGACAGCGAAGGCCGCATCGCCGACGGCGACCTGCGCGCCCGCATCGCCGCCCACAAGATGGACGCCCACGCCTTCCTGCTGACCGTGCGCCGCGCGGAAGCCGAGTCCAAGACCGGCTCGGGTCCCAGCGCCGCCGTCTCGATCATCAAGTACGCCGCCGCCAAGATGAACCAGGAGCGCACCGAGCTCCTGGTCGAGGCGCTCGGTCTCCAAGGTCTTGGCTGGGAAGGCGAAGGCTTCGCCCCCGACGAGATCGCCGCCCTGCGTGCGATGCTGCGCGCCAAGGGCAATTCGATCGAAGGCGGCACCAGCGAGGTCAATCTGAACGTCGTCGCCAAGCGCGTGCTTGGCCTGCTCGATCACCAGTGACAGCCTTCCGCCAAGCAGCGGAGACAAGGTCATGATCGAGTTCTGGTACGAGTTCGCCTCCACCTACTCCTACCCCGCCGCCATGCGGGTGGAGCACCTGGCCGATCAGGCCGGGGTGGCGGTGCATTGGCGGCCCTTCATCGTCGGCCCGCTGTTCAACGAGCAGCAGGGCCTGACCGACAGCCCGTTCAACGCCTTCCCGGTGAAGGGAGACTACATGTGGCGCGACCTGCAGCGGGTCTGCGACCGCGAGGGCCTGCCGCTGCACCATCCCAGCCAGTTCCCGCGCAACAGCCTGCTGGCCGCGCGAGTGGCGATCTGCGGACTGGAAGACGGCTGGACGCCGGCCTTCAGCCGCGCCGTCTACCAGGCCAATTTCGTCGACGACCTCGATATTTCCAATCCAGAGGTGCTGGCGCCCCTGATCGCCGGCGTCGGCGCGGGGCCCGAGCACGTGCTGGCGGCCGCCGCCTCGGCGCCGATCAAGGACCAGTTGAAAGACCACGTGCGCCAGGCCCGCGAACGCGGCCTGTTCGGCGCCCCTTCCTTCGTCACCGCCGACGGCGAGCTCTTCTGGGGCAACGACCGTCTCGAACAGGCCCTCGACTGGGCCGTCCGCCATCAAGACATGGAGAGCGCCTGACATGGCCGTCCTGACCGAAGAACAGACGATGCTGCGCGACGCCGCCAAGGCCTGGTCGCAGGAAAGCGCCCCGGTCTCGGCCCTGCGCAAACTGCGCAACGAGGGCTCCAGGCAGACCTTCGACCCCGCCGCCTGGGGCGAGATGGGCCAGATGGGCTGGGCGGGCGTGGTCGTGCCCGAGGCCTACGAAGGTTCGGGCTTCGGCTATCTGGGCCTGGGGCTGATCCTGGAAGAGACCGGCAAGACCCTGGCTGCCTCTCCCCTCCTCTCCACCGCCCTGATCGCCGCCTCGGCGCTGGACCTGGGCGGCTCGGACGCCCAGAAGGCCGCCTGGCTGCCCAGGATCGCCACCGGCGAGGCGGTCGCCACCCTGGCGATCGACGAGCACGCCCACCACAATCCGGCGCGGATCGCGCTTTCGGCCACCAGAAGCGGCGACGGCTGGGTCCTGAACGGGACCAAGACCTTCGTCCTGGACGGCGAGGCCGCGGACCTGCTGATCGTCGCCGCCCGCACCGGCGGGGCCAGCGGCGACACCGACGGGATCACCCTGTTCCTCGTGCCCGGCGACGCGCCCGGCGTCGTCCGCACCCACCTGTCGCTGGCCGACAGCCGCGGCGCCGCCCAGATCGCCTTCGACGGCGTCGAGGTTGGCGCCGAAGCGGTGCTGGGCGAGGCAGACAAGGGCTGGGCGATCCTCGAACCGGTGCTCGACCGCGCCTATGCGGGCCTGGCGGCCGAGATGCTGGGCACGGCCAGCGCCGCCTTCGAGATCACGCTCGACTATCTGAAGACCCGCACCCAGTTCGGCCAGGTGATCGGTACGTTCCAGGCCCTGCAGCACCGCGCCGCCAAGTGGTTCACGGATCTGGAGACCACCCGCTCCTGCGTCGAGGCTGCTCTGGAGGCCTTGGACGCCGGCGCCGACGCCCGCGCCCTGGCCTCCCTCGCCAAGGCCAAGGCCAGCGAGGTGCTGCACCTGGCGTCCAACGAGATGGTCCAGATGCACGGCGGCATCGGCATGACCGACGAGCACGACTCCGGCCTCTACATGAAACGGGCCCGCGTGGCCGAAGCCCTGTTCGGCGGGGCTTCGTTCCACCGCGACCGCTACGCGCGGATCATGGGGTTCTAGAAAGCCACGGGAAGCCCGGTCAGGCCGGGCTTCCCAGGATCTGCTGCTTCTTGGCCAGAAACTCGGCCTCGGTAATCAGCCCTCGGTCGCGCAGACCGGCGAAGCGCAGGATCTGCTCGTCCTCGGGCAACTCGCGCGGCGACGGCGGTGTCAGCGCCCAGATCAGGGCCGCCGCCCAGCCCACCACCGTCCAGCCCAGCAGCAGGTTCAGCGCCAGGATCGACATCTTGCGCGGATGCCCCCTGCTGGAAGCCGCCCAGAACGGGATCAGGTAGACGAGGCCCGTCAGGACGACCTGCACGATCGCGGCGCCATAGATCAGCGCCCAATAGCTGAAATCCTGCAATCGTCCCTCCAACCATTGCAAAGGCCTGACTGAGCCTTCGACGCTCGCTTAAGGCGAGTTCACACTAGCCGTTTATGCAAGCCAGAGCGCCGGGTCCAGACCTTGGCCCTAGGAACCGCCCCCTTTCTCGACCGGTTCTCCTGCCTTACCGCAAAGCGCAGGAGCCGCCATGAGCACCGATCCCCACGACAAGGCCGACGTCGAAAAGCGTCTCTGGAAGGAAATCGAGCAGGCCCGATTCGGCATGCTGGGCCTCGTCCACAGTCACCAGCACTACCAGCCGATGACCGCCTTCGCCGAGCCAGAGACCGGCCAGATCTGGTTCTTCACCCGCGACGACACCGACCTGGCCCAGGCCGTGGCGGCCGATGGCGGCGACGCGATGTTCGTGGTCCAGGCCAAGGACAGCGACTTCCAGGCCTGCATCGGCGGCCGCCTCAGCCGCGACCACGACACCGCCCGCATCCAGCGCTGGTGGTCGCCGATCGTCGCCGCCTGGTATCCCGACGGCCAGGACGATCCGCACCTGACCCTGCTGCGCCTGGACGCCCGCGACGCCGAGCTGTGGATCTCCAAGGGCGGCGCGATCCGCTTCGCCTGGGAGATCGCCAAGGCCAACCTCACCGACCGCAAGCCCGACCTCGGCGATCGCGCTCACATCGGCATCGCCTGAGTCCGTTCACGGACTTAACCAACGACAAGGGCCGCGCCGGCGACGGCGCGGCCTTTTCCTTGGGGAAAGCCCTGATCGCTCGTTGATTTCTCTGTAGTTTCAGCCCCGGCCAACACTCTTTGTCGGGAACCCGACATAGGCGAGATAGTCGGAGCTATTGCAGCCCATACGGCCACAATATAGCCCCATCTCGATTTAGGCCCGACGGCGCTGCATTGCGTCGGCTACCTGACAGCGCCGCACCTCAGTCCTGCCTATAGCTTGCAACCCTTGCCGCAAGCCGGCGTTCGATTCGCCATGACAGGGCCTCTACATCCCTTGAAGAACCGTCTGCTCGCTTCCCTGCCCCCCGAGGATTTCGGCTACATCGCCGCCCAGCTGTCCCATCAGGACCTGGAGAAGGGGAAGCTGCTGTACGATCCCGGCGATCAGATCGACACGGTCTACTTCCCGCACGACTGCGTCATCTCGCTGATGACGCTGATGGAGAACGGCGCGGCCATCGAGTCGGCCACCATCGGCCGCGAGGGCGGGCTCGGCCTGATGGCCGCGATCTCGCCGCGCCAGTCGCTGTCGCGCGCCATCGTCCAGGCCCCGGGCGGGGCGTCGCGCATCAGCGCCACGGCCCTGCGCGAAGGCGCCGAGCGCAGCGCGGTGCTGCGCGACCTGATCGAGCGCCACAACGAGGCGCTGTTCGGCCACGCGATCCAGTCGGTGGCCTGCAACGCCCTGCACGCGGTGGAGGCCCGCTTCTGCCGCTGGCTGCTGGGTTTCCGCGACCGCATAGACGTCGACACCATCAGCCTGACCCAGGAGTTCCTGGCCGACATGCTGGGCGTCCAGCGCACCACGGTCACCGCCGTGGCCGGCGCCCTGCAGGCCAAGGGCCTGATCCGCTATCGCCGCGGCGTGGTCGACATCCTCGACCGCCAGGGCCTCGAGGCCATCGCCTGCGAATGCTACGGCGCAGTGCGCAAGGGCTATGAACGGCTGCTGCCGGAGCCGTTCGGGACGTAGAAGACCCCCTCCGGCCCTCCGGGCCACCTCCCCCGGAGGGCCGGATCTGGGGATGCCGCGGCAAGAAGATGTTCCCCCTCTGGGGGAGCTGTCGCGGAGCGACTGAGGGGGCCGCCGCAGGCGGCGTCATCCCAAACAAAAAAGGCCACCGCCGCGAGGCGATGGCCTTTTCTTTATCGGCGACCGAAGAACCTACCGCTTCCGCACCGGGAACGGCGCGTGCGCCAGGCGCAGCAGGTTGGCCGCGCCAGGGGCGCCGAAGGGCGTGCCGGCGACGATCAGGATGCGCTCGCCGGGCTTGGCGAGATCAAGTTCCAGAGCCCGGGCGGCGGCGTCGGTGGTGACGACCTCCAGGCTGTCGGGCTGGGCCGAAACGCGCGGCTCGACGCCCCAGACCAGGGCCATGCGGCGCACGGCCTCGATCTTCGGCGACAGGGCCAGCACCGGCTGCAGCGGCCGTTCGCGGGCCAGGCGGCGGGCCGTCGCGCCGGTGGTGGTGAAGGCCACCAGGCACTTGGTCGAGCCCGACTTGGCCGCGCCGGCGGCGGCGACCACCAGCACGTCGGCGTCCTCGTCGACATGCGGCTGCTCGGCCTGCATCAGCTCGGGCCAGCGGGGGTCGCGTTCGACGCGCTCGATGATGCGGTTCATCATCGCCACCGACTCTTCGGGATAGTCGCCGGCCGCGCTTTCGGCCGACAGCATCACCGCGTCCGCGCCCTCGTAGACGGCGTTGGCCACGTCGGAGGCCTCGGCGCGGGTCGGGGTCGGCGAGCTGGTCATCGACTCCAGCATCTGGGTGGCGACGATGACCGGAATGCCGCGCTCACGGGCGGCGCGCAGGATTTCCTTCTGCGCCACCGGCACCTCTTCCGGCGCCATTTCGACGCCGAGGTCGCCGCGGGCCACCATCACGCCGTCGCAGAGATCCAGGATCGGACCCAGGGTCTGCAGGGCCTGCGGCTTCTCGATCTTGGCCAGAACGGCGGCGCGGCCTTCGACGATGCGACGCAGCTCAGCCATGTCTTCCGGGGCCTGCACGAATGACAAGGCGATCCAGTCGACGCCCAGGCGCAGCGCGAAGGCCAGGTCCTCGCGGTCCTTCGGCGTCAGGGGCGACATCGGGATGATGACGTCCGGCACGGCCACGCCCTTGCGCTCCGACAGCTTGCCGCCGTTGACGACCGTGGTCTCGGCGTAGCCGGGGCCGGCTTCGGTCACGGTCATCCGCAGCTTGCCGTCGTCGAGCAGCAGGGTCGCGCCCGGCTTCATCGCGGTCAGGATTTCGGGATGGGGAAGATGAACCCGCGTTTCGTCGCCCGGGGTCGGATCGGAATCGAACCGGAAGGCCTGGCCGGGCTTCAGCTGAACCGGACCGTCGGCGAACTTGCCGACGCGCAGCTTGGGCCCCTGCAGGTCGGCCAGGATGCCCAGCGGACGCCCGACCACCGCTTCGGCCGCGCGGATGGCGGCGTAGACGGCGGCGTGGGTCTCGTGGGCGCCGTGGCTGAAGTTCAGGCGGAAGACGTCGGCGCCGGCCTTGGCCAGCTTGACGATCATTTCCGGCGAACCCGAGGCCGGGCCGATGGTGGCGACGATGCGGGAACGACGCGCGCGGATCATGCGGCCGCTCCTTTGTCTTGGTGGGGGGTTACTTGGGACAGAAAGCGTCGCCCTCGTTGGACGCCAACTGGATTTCGGTGAGCGAAATCGTCAGCGGCCCCGAGGTGCTCAGGCCGAATGGAGAGGAAACGTGCGCCATTTGGGCGCCCGCCGCCTGGAAACAGGAAAGTTTGATCTTGGCTGAACGCCATTCGCCGATTTTCGAGCCTGACAACGTTGACGTTACGTCTAGCCTCCCACCGCAGGATTCGCCACAACCGACAGTCAGATAAACCGGCGCAACCGGCGCCTTGTCGACTCGCCACCTCACGAGCACCGCCATGTCGCCGGTCGTCTGGCGCGACAGGTCGACCGGCGGCCCCTGGACGGCCAGCAGGCCTTCGCCCTCCCCGCTCCAGGTCGCCTGGCGGCCGTTTTCCTGGGCCCCGGCGTCGATCGTCTTGACCGCGCCCGCGCCCGAGAAGCTCAGCATCCACGGGGCCGGTACGCGGCCCGCGACGAAATAGCGGTCGACGCTGGCGGCGGTTCCAAGATCGCCGGCGCTCTCCGACAACGCCCCCACCTTGGCGGGCTTGGCGTAAGACAGGCCGTAGCCATAGGCGAACTGCGGGTCGTAGCCCGGCTGGCCGCGGTTCAGCGGCCCCTGGTCGGCGCGCTTGGGCCAGCTGAACGACAGCTTGCCGGTGAAGTCGCGCTTCGACTTCCCATCCTTGCCGGCGACCAGAACGTCGGCGACGCCGCCGCCTTCCGAGCCCGGCAGCCAGGCGGCCACGAAGGCGTCCGAGGCGTTGATCTCGGGGTTCACCCACAGCGGACGCCCCGACAGGAACACCGCCACCACCGGGATCCCCTGGGCCTTCAGTTTCTTCAGCAGTTCGATGTCGGTCTTGCCGTTCGGCTGATAGGCCAAGTTGGCCACGTCGCCCTGGAACTCGGCATAGGGATCCTCGCCGAACACCACGATGGCCACGTCGGGCTTGGCGCCGGCGAACTTGCCGTCCTTGGCCAGGGTCGCCTTGCCGCCGGCCGCTTCCACCGCTTCCTTCAGGCCGCCCCAGATCGACTGGCCGTTGGGGAAGTCGCTGTTCTTGTTGCCCGTGCCCTGCCAGGTCAGGGTCCAGCCGCCCGAGGCCTTGCCGATGTCGTCGGCGTCGCCGGCCACCAGCACGTTGGCGCCGGCCTTGATCGGCAGCACGCCGTCGTTCTTCAGCAGCACCAGCGACTTGGAGACCGCCTCGCGGGCGATGGCCCGGTGATCGGCCGAGCCCAGGCGGTCGAACTTGCCCTGCACCTGGGGCGCCACGCGGTCGAACAGGCCCGACTTGACCTTCACCCGCAGGATGCGGCGCACGGCGTCGTCCAGCCGCGCCATCGGGATCTCGCCCGACTTCACCTGCTTGACGGTGTTCTCGTAGAGGCCCTTCCAGCTGTCGGGGGCCATATACATGTCGAGCCCTGCGTTCATCGCCTGCGGGCACGAGACGTTCGAGCAGCCCTGAAGCTGGCCGTGGGCGTTCCAGTCGCTGACCACGAAGCCCTCGAAGCCCATGCGGTCCTTCAGCACGTCGGTGATCAAGGTCTTGTTGCCGGTGATCTTCTGGCCGTTCCAGCTGGAGAACGAGGCCATCACCGTCAGGATGCCGGCGTCGATGCTGGGCGGATAACCCTGGGCGTGGACGGCGACCAGTTCCTGCTCGGAGATCACCGCATTGCCCTGGTCGCGCCCGTCCTGGGTGCCGCCGTCGGCCAGGAAGTGCTTGGCGCTGCCGGCGATGCGGCCCGGCGCGATCGGTTTGCCGGCTTCCAGCTTGCCCTGCAGCCCCAGGGTCATCGGGCCCGAATAGCTGGCGACGATCTCAGGATCCTCGCCATAGCCTTCGTAGGCGCGGCCCCAGCGGTCGTCGCGGGGCACGGCCACCGTCGGCCCGAAGGTCCAGTCGCCGCCGACCACCGCCACCTCTTCGCCGGTGGCCCGGCCGATGCGCTCGATCAGCGCCGGGTCGCGCATCGCGCCCAGGCCGACATTGTGCGGGAAGATCGTCGCGCCGACGATGTTGTTGTGGCCGTGCACGGCGTCGATGCCGAACATCAGCGGGATCGGCGTGCGGCCCGGACGCTTGGCCAGGGCTTCCTTGCGATAGGCGTCGACCAGGTCGGTCCAGGCCTTGGGCGTGGCGCGGTCGTTGCCGTCGGGGGCCGAGTTGCCGCCGGCCAGGATCGAGCCCAGCGGATAGGTCGCCAGGTCGGCCGGGGTCATCGAGGCGATGTCGCCCTGGATCGTCTGGCCGACCTTTTCCTCGACGCTCATCTTCTTCATCAGGTCGGTGATGAAGGCCTCGGTCTTGGCGTCGGTGATGCTGGCCGGGCTCTTGGCCGACGGCCACAGCTCAGGATGGGCCGTGGTCTGCGGGGTCGTCGCGATCAGGCTCGGCTGTGCGGCCAGAGCCGGCAGGGCCAGGCCCACGGTCAAGGCCAGCGACGAGGCGCGAAGGAGCGGACGGCGAAGGTTCATGACGGGGCCCTTGAAAGCGAGAAAATCGGAAAAGATCGGCGCGGCGAGCCCGCCGCGCCGTAGTGGGAGCAACCCCTTGCAGGAGGGGCCTCCAGCCACCGCCGTCGGCCGGAGGGGGGACCGAACAGCCGAAGGCGGCATCCCGTCGACGAAACAGCGTCGACGCTGGAGCGGGATGAATGACGAAGAGCGACGATGAGGCCCCGGCGGCGCGGTCGCGCGCCGATCGGCCAAAGCGGTTTCCTTCCCTGGTTTCGTTGCGCGGCCGCCCTGCCCGCCGCCCCTTCGAGGCGCGTGCCGATAGCGGTCACATCGATCAGACACCATTTCTTGACAGCGCTGTCTATCCTCATTTTGTATCGTTTCGTTGCGCAGGCTCGGTCCTGCCCTCAGGCCGCCGGACGCCTTTGCCCCGCCATCTGGTCCAGCGCCGCGTCGTGCAGGGGCGCTGCCTTGACGATATCGGCCACGCCCCGCCGCCAGCCCGCCAGCCCCTCGCGCACCTGCGACAGGCTGGAGAGGTCGACCAGCGGATCGTAGGCCTGCGGCCGCACGCCCATGCCCTCCAGCACGTAGAACCACGAAAGCTCGGTGAAGAGCTCGGTCGGCCTGTGCGGAATGCGCCCCGTGCCGCGATAGAGCGCCAGTCGTTCAGCCAGGTCCGAAGGCAGCGTCGCGGCCGCCCGCTCGCGCCAGAACGGTTCTTCACGCCGGGTGGGTTGGTAGTGCAGCACGATGAAGTCGCGCGCGGCCTCGTACTCGGCGATCAGGGCGTTGTTGTAGTCGGCGATGTTGGCCGCGTCGAAGCCCCTATCCGGGAAGTGGTCGAGCAGCTTCATCAGGCCGCTGGTCACGAAGTGGATGCTGGTCGACTCCAGGGGCTCGATGAAGCCCGAGGCCAGGCCCAGCGCCACGACGTTGCGGTTCCAGAACGCCTTGCGGCGACCGCCGGTGAACTTCAGCACCCGCGGCTCGGTCAGCAGCTTGCCGGCCTCGCGCTCCAGGTCGGCCAGCGCCTCGTCGTCGCTGACATGGGCGCTGGAATAGACGTAGCCGTTGCCGGTCCGGTGTCGCAGCGGGATCCGCCAGCGCCAGCCGGCCGGCCGCGCCGCGGCCTGGGTGAAGGGCGGCGGATTGGCGTCGCGCACGGTCAGGCCGGCCACAGCCCGGTCGCACGGCAGAAAGTCGCTCCAGTCCTCGTAGCCGGTCTTCAGCGCGCCTTCGATCAGCACGCCCCGGAAGCCCGAACAGTCGATGAAGAGGTCGGCGGCCAGTTGCTCGCCGCCGTCCAGGACCAGGGCCTCGACGAAACCGTCGTCCTTCAGGGTCGCGCCCTCGACCCGCCGCTCCAGCCGGCGCACGCCGCGCTGTTCGGAGTAGGTCCGCAGGAACCTGGCCACCAGGCCGGCGTCGAAATGCAGGGCGTGGCGCATGCCGCCAAGGGGCCCCTGCCCCGTCCCGTCGGCGAAGGCCATGCGGCCGGCGTCGCCCAGGGCCGTGGCCAGGCTGTAGGCCTCGACGCGGGGATCGTCGCCCGCCGCGACAAGCCGATGCCAGACGTGATGGAAGGGCCGGCGGTCGACCGACGGCCCGAAGGTTCCGAACGGATGCCAGTAGCGCTCGCCCAGGCCCCGCCAGTCGTCGAAGCGGATGCCCAGCTTGAAGCTGCCCTCGGTGGCGGCCATGAACTGGCCCTGGTCGATCTCGAGCAGCCGCAGGAAGTCGACGATCGGCGGAATGGTCGCCTCGCCCACCCCGACGGTGGGGATCTCGGCGCTCTCGACCAGGGTGATGGTCGTCTTCGTTCCGCGCAGCACCTGGGCCAGCACGGCGGCGGCCATCCAGCCGGCGGTGCCGCCGCCGAGGATGGCGATCGAGCCTATGGCGCGATCCATGGCGTTTCCTCCCCGTTCGCGCCCTCTGGCGTAGCGCGTGTCAGGAAAAGAGCCGGCGACGGGCTCGCAAGATCCCCGTCGCCGGCATGAGAGGACTTACATCCCCAGCTTGAACCGCGCGCCCAGCACGATGCGGCGATCGGCCGTGGCGTAGCGGAACGGCAGGTTCTCCCACTGCAGGTAGCGGCCGGTGGGCTCTTCGGTCAGGTTGATGCCCTCCAGCACGATCTTGATCGCCGGGGTCACCTGGTAGCCGACCTGGGCGTCGAGCTGGCCATAGGCCCGCTCCCACGTGCCCAGGCTGTGGCGGTCGGCGCCCGAGCCGAACGAGAAGTCGCCCTGGTAGCTCTTGTCGCGCCAGGCGTAGGAGACGCGGGCCTCGAAGCCGTGGCCCTCGTAGAAGCCCTGCAGGTTGAAGGCATGCTTGGCCACGCCCGGGATCGGCAGGTTGTCGTCATAGTCGTTCGACTTCGAGGTCTCGGAGTCCGAGAAGGTGTAGTTGGCGTTGAAGCCGAACCCGTTCTCAAAGGCGTACTGCGCCGCCAGTTCGACGCCCTTGATGCTGCCGCCGTCGCCGTTCACCGGCGCGGTGTAGACGCCCAGGGTCGCCCCCTCGACCGAGCCGTCAGCCACGGTGCGCGGCACGGTGTCGGTCTGGATGAACGAGTCGACGCTCTTGTAGAAGAACGCCCCCGAGACGATGCCGCTGCGACCGAAATAGCGCTCGTAGGCGATGTCGAACTGCGAGGCGCGGTACGGGTCGAGGTCCGGGTTGCCGCCGCTGCCGTTGGTGTAGAGGAAGCGGTTGAGGTTCGGACCCGGCGTCGAGCTGCGGGTGAAGTTGAAGGCCGAGCCCTGCCCCAGCTGGAACAGGTCCTGACGCGACACGACCCGGGCTGCCGACACGCGCACCTTGTCGCTGTCGTTGACGTCGAACACCGCGCTCGCACTGGGCAGGACGTCGGTATATTCGCGCGTCGTCTTGATGGCGTCCGGATTGCCGATGACGCCGTTCCAGCTGTCGGTGCCCCAGTACCAGGGCGTGGTCGGGGTGCCGCTGGAGTCGATGGTCAGCTCGGTGCGGACCACGCGGACGCCGGCGTTGACGTGATAGCGATCGTCCGAGCCGCCCAGGTCGACCATGCCGTAACCGGTCGTCGTGCGCTCCTTGATACGGAACGACTGGATCGGGTCGGCGAACTTCTTGAACGGCGTCGAGGAATAGAGATTCGACAGCCAGGCGACCGGATTTTCCATCTGGCTGCGGTTCTGGAACAGCGCCGTGATGCCGCCGACCGTCAGGGTCTCGAACCGCTCGGGGTTCGACGCCGCCGTCTGGTAGGGCGTGATCAGGGCCGGCGAGGCGCCGAAGCGGCCGTCGTCGGTGGCGGTCTGACCGCAGTTCGGACGGCCCGGCGTGCCGGCCGGCAGGCCGCACGACTTGAAGCCGATGGCGCCGTCCTGGAAGTAGCCGTACGGGGTCCAGTCCTGGCCGAAGGACCGGCCGTTCAGCTCGCCCTTGCCGGAATAGTCGGCCAGCAGCTGCCAGAACTCCGAGTCGATCTTACGTTCGGCGTAGCGGACGCCGGCGCTGATCATCAGGTCGCCGCTCTCGCCGAACTCGGGCCGCCACTTCAGGTCGCCGCGGATCGAGGTGTTGTCGATCTGGGTGTCCTCGCCGAACACCCAGTGCGACTTGGCGAACACGCTGGAAGGCGTGGTGAACTGCGCCGCGTTGGCCGGGGTGAACTTCGGGTTGTCGCCGTTGGCGTAGCTGTAGGTGAAGGTCGCCGGCGCGGTGGCGTTGGGCGTCAGGCCCGCGGCCGTGCCGTTGCGCACGGTGTATTGGGTGTAGCGCACGTCGTTGTTGGCGCTGGCGCTCTCGTAGTCGGCGGTGGAATAGGCCGCGCGCACGCTGCCGGTCACCCGCCCGCCGTTGTCCCAGTTCAGCGCGACCTGGAAGTTGTCGGTCTTGGCCTGCGAGTCCTGCAGGTACGAGGTGCCTTCGGCCGAGTTGGCGGTGACCGTGCCGCTCTGCAGCACGCCGTTGCCGTCGACGCTGGCGCCGGCCGCATAGGTGGCGTTCTCGTTGGCGAACGGGAACTTGATCGAGGCTTCGCTGGTCTTGATCTTCAGGTCCGAGTGGAACCAGTCGCCGGTCAGCTGCAGCGACTCGGTCAGGGCGAAGTCGAGGTTGATCGAGGCGCCCAGACGCTTGCGCTCCTGGTCGCGATAGGTGGCGTAGCGATATTCCGGCGACCACACGTCGAGGGTTCCGCCGCCGACCACGGGCCGGTCGTTGAACGCCCAGCCGCCGCGGTTCTCGCCGCCCAGCACGTCGGTGTGCAGTTCGGTCTTGTCGTAGGACAGCGTGCCCAGCACGGCGAAGCGGTCGCTGAACTTGTAGCCCAGCACCAGCGAGCCGGTCGGGTTCCAGTCGGTCTCGCCAGCCTTGTTGCCGCGCAGGTCGCCGGCGATCGTGATGTCGTCGCGCAGGGACCGGGCGTTGCGGGTCTTCAGGTTGATGATGCCGCCCAGGCCGCCTTCCAGCAGCGAGGCGTCCGGCGACTTGTAGACGTCGACGCCGCCGATCAGTTCGGACGGAATGCCTTCCAGCGAGTTGGTCTGGTTGATCTTGCCCTCGCCCAGGCGGAACAGCTCCATGCCCGAGACGAAGATGTCGTTGTTGAGGACGGTGACGTTCTGGTCCAGGCCGCGGATGCGCACCCGGGTGCCCTGGCCGTTCTCGCGGTCGATCTGCACGCCAGGCAGGCGCTGTAGCGACTCGGCGATGTTCTGGTCGGGGAACTTGCCCATGTCCTCGGCGGTGACCGACTCGATGATCAGGTTCGAGTTCTTCTTGGCCGACAGCGCGCTCTGCAGCGAGGCGCGGAAGCCGGTGACGATCACCTCTTCAACCGCAGATGGTTCCTGAGCCGAGGCCGGCGCCGCCGCATCGGTCGCGGCGGTCTGGGCCAGGGCCTGGCCCGCGCCCATCAGCACGACCGAGGACGCCGCCGCCATCAGCGCGTACCGGGTCGCGTAAGTCTTCGAAATCATGAGCATTCCCCTAGGTTACGGCTGCAGAGAGCCGATCTCCGCCGACGGTGTCGACGTGAGCAAGTTCGCCAGTTTTTCGGGATGCCTTGCGCATCCTCCCTTGTTCTCCGACCCTTCTCGGGGGTCGGCGGATGCAACCTAGGAGTAATGCGACAGCGCTGTCAATGGACAACGCTGTCAATCGCGTAACAAAATTCGATTTCTATATTTGTACGATTTATCGGCTGAAAGCCGCGAAGCCTTGCGGGAAAAGGCTTCGCGGAAACAGCAAAGCGGCGCGGAGAAGGTCCGGCCGCGAGGGCCCGATCAGCCGATCTGTTCGATGATGTGTTCGCGCAGTTCGGCGCGGGTGAGTCCCGGCCACGCCCACTCGGTGCGGGCAGGCGGCGTCACGGCGCGCGAATGCGGTTGAGTGCGGGGCTTGCGCTGAGCGGCGGCCGCACGGGCAGTATTGGTGTTCATATAATTCCAGACAGGGCTCGGCGCGTCGCCGAACCAAAAGTTCAACAGAGAGAGGGTGGAAAGCCCGAAGGCGGCGTTCGAAACGCCGCGCGAAATGGGCGATGGAGCGCATCGCACAGCCTGCATGAGAGGCAGGGGGCGATCAGCTCTGACGCTCATATGGTGAGCCGATCGCAATGTTCAACCCCGCCGCATTCAACGGCGAGCAGATTTTTTCACCAAGACGAAACAGGGAGCGACAGTCGCCCCCTACCCCGCCGCGGGTCCGGTGCTCTCGCGGACCACCAGTTCGAAATCCAGCAGGCGCGAGGGCGCGACGCCGTCCTCGCCCTTCAGCGCGCCGCTCAGCAGCAGGTCGGCGGCGGCGGCGGCCATGGCCTGGATCGGCTGGCGCACGGTGGTCAGCTGCGGCCAGACGACCTTGGCGCCGGGCGTGTCGTCGAAGCCGGCCACCGACAGGGTGTCGGGCACGTTCAGCCGCAGGCGGTTGGCCACGGCCATGACGCCCAGGGCCATGTCGTCGTTGGAGGCGAAGATCGCCGTCGGCCGGTCCTCGCCCGCCAGCAGGGTCTCGGCCGCCTCGAAGCCCGAGCGGAACGAGAACCAGCCCTGGGCGACGCGGTCCTCGCGCACCGACAGGCCGTGCTCGGCCATGGCCTTGGCGTAGCCGTCGTAGCGCAGGTGGGCCGCGCCGTGGTCGGGGTGGCCCTTGATGAAGGCGATGTCCTTGTGGCCCAGCTTTATCAGGTGGGCGGTCATGTCATAGGCGGCGGCCACGTCGTCCATCCGCACATAGGCCGAGCGGTCGAGGTCCCTGTCGGGCGACAGGCGGACATACGGAACCCCTTCGGCGTCCAGCACGTCCAGCACGCGCACGTCGTCGCAGACCGGCGGGGTCAGGATCACCCCGTCCATGCGCAGGGTGGCCAGCATCGGCGCCACCTGCTCCTCGACGTCGCCCTCGGAATCGAGCGGCTCGACGATCAGGTGATAGCCTTCTGTCCTGCACCGTCCGATGGCCCCCAGCTGCACGTCGGTGACGTAGGCGGGGCTGGGGTTGTCGAAGAACACCCCGATCAGATAGGCTTTCGAGCCCGCCAGGCTGCGGGCCGAGATGTTGGGCCGGTAGTTCAGCGCCGCCACGGCCTCCTGCACCCGGTCGCGGGTGTCGGCCTTGACGTTGGGCTCGCGGTTCAGCACCCGCGACACGGTCTTGATCGAAACGCCCGACATGCGGGCGACGTCGTGGATCGTAACCTTGGCGTTCAAGAAATGGCCTCGCGCGGCGTTGATTCAGCCTTCAAGCGAGACAACAAGCCATGACAACCTTGTCAAGGCGACCCCTTTTTGAACGAAGGGGCTGAAAGCGGGGGTCGTAGCGGCGACTTCCGTGGCGGAAACCTCGTCCTTCGACGGGCTCAGGATGAGGTTTCTATACGTCCAGAACGCCGGCCATGGTCCTCATCCTGAGCTTGTCGAAGCATGCCCTCGAGCGGGCCGCGCCAGCGGCGCGACCCGATGGGGACGAGGACCACGCACTGGCGCCAGGAAAGCCAGCCCTACGAGATCGAAGCCTGGCCGTCCGGCGTCATCGCGACGGCCGCCCCGATCAGGGCGGTATGCGGGTGCAGGATCACGTGGGTCGGGATGTCGCGCACATAGTCGCTCAGTCGGCCCTTGGCCTCGAAACGCTCGCGGAAGGCGCTGGCTTCCAGAAGGTCGATGATCCGGGGCGCGATGCCGCCCGCGATGAACACGCCGCCGCGCGCGCCCAGCGCCAGGGCCAGGTCGCCGGCGACCGAGCCAAGGATGGCGCAGAAGCGCTCGACCGTGGTCTTGCAGCACTCGCGGCCCGCCACGGCGCCTTCGGTGATGGCCTTGGCGGCCAGTTCCTCGACCGGGCGGCCCTCGATCTTGGCCAGCAGGACGTGCAGGTCCTCCATGCCCGGGCCCGCCAGGATGCGCTCGACCGACACGCGGCCGTACTTGGCCTGCAGGCCGCGCAGGATCTCGATCTCCAGCTCGTCGACCGGGGCGAACGAGATGTGGCCGCCCTCGGTGGTCAGCGGGGTGTCGCAGCCATGGCGGCGCACCATGCCGGCGGCGCCGAAGCCGGTGCCCGGGCCGATGATGGCGAGATCGCCCTCGCCCGAGGTCGGCAGCGGGCCGATCTGGCGCAGGTCTTTAGGCGAAAGGCGCGGCGCGGCCAGGGCCTGGGCCGTGAAGTCGTTGATCAGCCGGGCGTTGCGGAAGCCGCCCGCCCGGCGCAGGCTGTCTTCCGACAGGCGCCAGTCGATGTTGGTGAAGTGAACGGCGCCATGCTCGATCGGACCCGCCACCGCGACCACGGCCTGGTCGGGGTGCTTGACCCCGACCTTGGCCAGATAGTCCTCGATGGCGTCCTCGGCCGTGTCGTAGTCCTCGCCCTTGTAGGCGGTGGGCTCGATCAGCCGGGGATCCGGACCGTCGAAGTCGACCAGGGCGAAGCGGGCGTTGGTCCCGCCGATATCGCCTACCAGACCCAGCCCGTGTGCGTTGGCGCCGTTCATGGGTTTCCCGTTCCCTTTAAGCAAACAGCACGGACGCGCCGGCGTCGGCGGCGCCGACCCCGTGTCGCATCCAGCTGAACAGTTCGCGCCCGAAGCCCGGCTTGGACGCCGGGACTGGTGCAGGCGTGCGGGCGAGGAGTTCGGCCTCGTCCACATGGATGAAGAGTTCGCCGGTGTCGGCGTTCATGGTGATGACGTCGCCGTCCTGGACGTAGGCCAGAGGCCCGCCCTTGGCGGCTTCCGGCGTCACGTGGATGGCGGCCGGGGTCTTGCCCGAGGCGCCCGACATGCGGCCGTCGGTGACCAGGGCCACCTTGTGGCCTCGGTCCAGCAGCACCGAGATCGACGGCGACAGGTTGTGCAGCTCGGGCATGCCGTTGGCCGAAGGGCCCTGGAAGCGCACCACCACCACCACGTCGCGATCGAGCTCGCCGCGCTTGAAGGCGGCGATGAAGTCTTCCTGCTCCTGGAACACGGCGGCGGGCGCGGTGATCACATGGTGCTCGGGCTTCACGGCCGAGATCTTGATCACGCCGCGGCCGAGGTTCCCGGCCAGCAGCTTGAGGCCGCCTTCCTTGCTGAAGGGGTTTTCGACCGGACGCAGGATGGCCTCGTCGAGCGAGGTCTCAGGGCCTTCGCGCCACTTCAGCTCGTCGCCGTCCAGGTAGGGCTCCTGGTGGTAGTTCGACAGGCCGGGCCCCGCGATGGTCAGCACGTCCTCGTGGGCCATGCCGGCCTTGAGCAGCTCGCGCACCACGAAGGCCATGCCGCCGGCGGCCTGGAAATGGTTCACGTCGGCCGAGCCGTTCGGATAGACCTTGGCCAGCAGCGGCACGGCCTTGGAGATGTCGTCCAGGTCTTCCAGGGTCAGGATGATCCCGGCCGCGCGGGCCATCGCCACGATGTGCAGGGCCAGGTTGGTCGAGCCGCCGGTGGCCATCAGGCCGACGACGCCGTTGACCACGGCCTTCTCGTCGATAACGCGGCCGACCGGGATCCACTCGTTGCCCTTGTGGGTGACGGCGGCGACGCGACGGGCGGCTTCCTTGACCAGGGCGCTGCGCAGCGGCGTGTTGGGATGCACGAAGGCCGAGCCCGGCAGGTGCAGGCCCATCAGCTCCATCAGCATCTGGTTGGTGTTGGCCGTGCCGTAGAAGGTGCAGGTGCCCGGGCCGTGATAGCTGGCGCTCTCTGCGGCCAGCAGTTCGTCGCGGCCGACCTTGCCCTCGGCGTAGAGGGCGCGGATGCGGGCCTTCTCCGAATTGGGCAGGCCCGAGGTCATCGGGCCGGCCGGCACGAACACCGCCGGCAGGTGGCTGAAGGCCAGGGCGCCGATCACCAGGCCCGGCACGATCTTGTCGCAGACGCCCAGGTACATGGCCGCGTCGAACGCGTCGTGGGTCAGGGCCACGGCCGTGGCCATGGCGATGACGTCGCGCGAGAACAGCGACAGCTCCATGCCCGGACGGCCTTGGGTGACGCCGTCGCACATGGCCGGCACGCCGCCGGCGAACTGGGCCGTGGCGCCGGCCTCGCGGGCGGCTTCCTTGATCAGCGCCGGATACTCTTCCAGCGGCTGGTGGGCCGACAGCATGTCGTTATAGGCCGAGACGATGCCGAGGTTGGGCGCGTTCGGGTCCAGCGCCCGCACCTTGTCGGCGGCCGGCGAGGCGGCGAAGGCGTGGGCCCAGTTGGCGCAGGACAGCTTGGCGCGGCCCGGCTGGGCCAGGGACGCAGCTTCCATCTGGGCCAGATAGGCCTCGCGGGTCGGACGGCTGCGCTCGATGATCCGCTGGGTGATCTGCGCGATGACGGGATTGAGGGCCATCAGAACTTACTCCGCCCAGAGGATGCGGACCGGGGCGCGGTCCTGCTTCAGGATCCTGGCGATCGGCAGGTCGGGATCGACCTCCCCGGCCAGGAGCTCACGCTTGGCCTCGCCCGTGACCAGCAACACGATCAGCGACGCCTGAATCAACGCCTGGAAGGTCAGGCTGATCCGGGGCAGGTCGGGGGCCGGCTCGCCTTTCGGCACGGCCACGACCAGGCGGTCGGTTTCGGGATCCAGGCCCGCGGCCAGGGCCGGGTTGCCTGGGAAAAGCGAGGCGAAATGGCCGTCGGCGCCGACGCCCAGCAGCACCACGCCGAACGGCAGGGCCTGGGCGACGCCTTCTTCGGCTTTCGCGGCCGAGGCTTCGTGGTCGACGCCGTCGAAGTAGAGCGGCGCGAAGGCGGCCTTGGCCGCATCGCCGGTCAGCAGGTGGCGACGCACCAGGGCCTCGTTGCTGCCCGGATGGTCGAGCGGCACGAAGCGGTCGTCGCTGAGGGTGACGGTGACCTTGTCCCAGGGAACGGTCAGGGTCGCCAGGCGGTCATAGACCGGCGCGGGCGTCGTGCCGCCGGTGGCGGCGAACCCGGCCTTGCCGTGGGTGGCCACGGCCGTGGTCAGGGCGCCGGCGATGGTCGAGGCGGCCGCGTCGTACAGCGCCTCGCGCGTCGGGAAGACTTCGATCTTGGGCATGTTGCGGATACCCTTCTTACGACTTCCAGCCGCGGCCTTGCGGCGCGATCAGCGAGGCGGCGCTGGGCGGCCCCCAGGTGCCGGCGGCGTAGGTCGCCGGCTCGATGCCCGCATCGGCCCAGGCCTTGGCCACGCCGTCGACGAACCGCCATGCGGCCTCGACCTCGTCGCGACGGACAAACAGGGTGCGGTCGCCGCGGAACGCGTCCAGCAGCAGCTTCTCGTAGGCGATCCGGCGACGGGCGCCCGGCGCGGCCATGTTCAGCGACAGCGGCAGCGACTGCAGGCGCATGCCCTCTTCCGACAGGCCCGGACGCTTGGTCATCACCGACAGCGAGATGTCTTCTTCCGGCTGCAGGTCGATGACCAGGCGGTTGGCCTGCATCTCGCCTTGCGTCACCTGGCCGAAGATGTTGTGCGGCACGGGCTTGAACTGCACGACGATCTGGGTGCGGCGGTCGGGCAGGTTCTTGCCGGTGCGCAGGAAGAACGGGACGCCGGCCCAGCGCCAGTTGTCGATGGCCACCTTCATGGCCACGAAGGTCTCGGTCTTGGACGGCTGGCCGACCTCTTCCAGATAGCCGGCGCGCGCGGTGCCCTCGACCACGCCCGCCACGTACTGGCCGCGGACGGTGTCGTGCGCCACGTTGTCCTTGGTGAAGGGCCGCAGGGAGCGCAGCACCTTGACCTTCTCGTCGCGCACGGCGTCTGGATCGAAGCCCGACGGAGCCTCCATGGCCACCAGGCAGAGCAGCTGCAGCAGGTGGTTCTGCAGCATGTCGCGCAGGGCGCCGTACTCGTCGTAATAGGGCCAGCGGTCGCCGACCTTCTCGGTCTCGGCGATGGTGATCTGGACGTGGTCGATCGACTTGTTGTCCCACAGCGGCTCGAACAGCACGTTGGCGAACCGCAGGGCGGTGAGGTTCTGGACCGTCTCCTTGCCCAGGTAGTGGTCGATACGGAAGATCTGGCTCTCGTCGACAACGGCGCCGACGGCGGCGTTGGTGGCCTTGGAGCTTTCGAGGTCGCGGCCGATCGGCTTTTCCAGCACCAGGCGCGTCGACTGACCGGTCAGGCCGGCGGCCTGCAGGGCCTGGCAGGCGGACGGATAGAGGCTGGGCGAAACCGCGAAGAACACCGTCAGCTGGTCGTGGGCGCCGATCTTGCCCGCCAGGGCCTTGGCCCCCTCCTCCTTGGTGATGTCGATCGAGAGGTAGTCGAGGCGGGCGGCCAGGCGCTCCCAGGCGGCTTCTTCGACATTGGCCCGCTTGCCCAGGTGCTCGCGCACCAGCTTGCGGTAGCCCGCGCCGTCCAGGTCGCCGCGCGCGACGCCGAAGATGCGCAGGTCGCGCGGCAGCAGCCGGTCGACTTCCAGGAAATACAGCGACGGCAGAAGCATCCGCAGAGCCAAGTCGCCGGCGCCTCCGAGGAGCACCAGGACGTCACGGCCCGTCTCACCGTTCTCGGCTTTTTTCTTGGTCAATTTCGTCCACCCTATGACAACGTTGTCATGACATGCCCGTGCGCGCTTGGCAAGCATGGGGGTCGGTCCGGCCCGAGGCCGACCCCAAAAACCGCGCTATGGCGGCCCCTACCTAGGCCCTTTGTCGGCCGGTCGCCATAAGACCAATCGCATTTCAAGAACGCGTCACACGGCTTGTCCGCACCGCCTTTTTCGAGGCATCACCTGCCCATGAGCACGACCCTGCGCCGCGCCGTCCTCGAGGACGCCGAAACCTTGTCGGCCCTCGGGGGGCGCACCTTCACCGAGACCTTCGCGCACCTCTATCCGCCCAACGACCTGGCGACCTTCCTGGCCTATGCCTACGGGCTGGAGCGCACCCGCCGCGACCTGGCCGATCCCGAAAAGGCCAGCTGGATCCTGGAACTGGACGGCCAGGCGATCGGCTACGCCCTGGCCGGTCCCTGCGACCTGCCCCACCCGGATGTCGAGCCGGGTCACGGCGAGCTCAAGCGAATCTACGTGCTGAAGGACCACCAGGGCGGCGGCCGCGGCTCGCTGCTGCTGAACGCCGTGCTCGACTGGCTGGAAAAGGACGGCCCGCGCCCGTTGTGGATCGGCGTCTGGTCGGAGAACCACGGCGCCCAGCGGCTCTACGGCCGCATGGGTTTCGAGAAGGCCGGCGAGTATTTCTTCCCGGTGGGCGAGATCCAGGACCTGGAGTTCATCCTGCGACGGGGGTGATGGCTCTTCTCGCCCCTGAAGCAGGAGACCTCCAAGCCGCGCCAGCCTGAGTCAATCACAGCTCAGGCGAAGTCCGCTCGACTTCGAAAAGACGCCCATCGCTGTCTTCGAAAAGCACGACGTCCAGAAGCTCATCCCCTTGACCGCCAACCTGGCCCAAAGGGGTTTGACCGGGTGAGGATGGAACATGGCCTGGCAGGCGAAATCGCAGCATCGAGCGATCCGCGAGCAGCACCTCGATCTCGGCGGCAGCCAAGTCGGCCAACATCTGATCCCGCTTTAGAGGCGCAAGCCTGGCGATGATCAGATTGATCGCTTTCAGCTCATGGTCGGTCAGCTCGGGCATGAGCGACCATACCTCCATGAGCCGAGCTTCCCAGGGGTTATCCCCTCAATGCCCCGGACGCGGCTCGAACGAGCGCTTCTCGTCCTTCAGGTCGACGCAGTCCTTGTCGGGCTTCTGGCCGTGCTGGGCCTTGGGTTCCGACTTAGGGACCGCATAGTTGGTCATCGGATTCTGGTGCTGGAACGGCTTGGTCATCATGGCGGCGCCTCCCGTCTGAACATCACTCTACGCGCCTTGCCGGCGCTTTTCATTGACCGAACTCAAGCCGCCTCGCACAGCGCGTCCAGCTGCTGCACGTCGACGACCACGCTGAGCTCGGAAAGGCCCGGATCGCCGATCACCGTGCCCGAGACCGGCAGGGCCTCTGCGGGCGTGCGGGTGGCGGCCACCCGGATCAGGTCCTCGGACTCGGCCAGGCCGTTGGTCGGGTCGAACTCGGTCCAGCCCAGGTCGGGCAGGAACACCTCGCACCAGGCGTGGGTCGCGCCCGCGCCCCGGATCCCGCCGTGCGAGGGGCTATAGATGTAGCCCGTGGCGAACATCGCCGCGTAGCCCAGTCGCCGCAGCGCCTCGACCATCAGCCAGGCGAAGTCGCGACAGGCGCCCGCCCTGCGCGCCACGGTCAGGGCCGGGCTCTGGGCGCCCTCGGCCGACCGCGCCTGGTACTCGAACTGGTCGTGGATCGTGGCGTTCAGGCGCAGCAGGAAATCCAGCGCCGGCTCGTCGGGCCGCTCCATCTGCTCGCGCAGCCAGCGCAGCATCACCCGGTCGGCGTCTTCGGTGGCCGGGCGGATGAACGGGTCCAGCACCGCCCGGTCCTCGCGCCCGTAGACGATCGGCGAGACCGTGTGCGGGTCGCTGACCGCCTGGTCGCTCAGGGGCGCCGGAAAGCGGTCGATGACCAGGCTGCTGGTGATGGTCAGGAAATCGGCCTGTCCCTCCGGCTGGAAGGTGCAGACGCAGTTGCCGCTGGCGTCGTAGCTCCAGCGCGTCTGGCCGGGGAGCGAAGTGACGAGCGAGGCCTCGACGATACGGATGGCGTGGCTGTCGCGCGGCCGGATCAACAGCCGGTGCGGCCCGAACGCCACCGGGCGTTCGTAAGCGTAGCGGGTCTCATGAGTGATGCCGAGCCGAGCCATGGGGCCACTCTAACCCCCGGATCCTGCGATCGTTCCTCACATGCCAGTGATTCGTGCAGGTGATCGGAAGTTGAGGTTCCCCACCCTGGTCCCTCTCTCTTTGAGAGAGGGATTTGGGCTCAAGCCGCGAAGCCGGCCTCCGCGAAGGCCAGCATCCGCTCCAGCAGCGAGACCACGTCGGCCTCGCTGGTCTGGCCTTCCGACAGCACGTTCAGGCGGTCGAACTCGGCGAAGCGGTTGTTGTGCAACATGCCCAGGGTGAAGTGCAGCCGCCAGTAGACGTCCTCCGGCGACAGGTCCGGGCGGGCCTTCAGCAGGGCGTCGGAGAAGCGGCGCAGGTGCGAGACGTCGGTCTTGAGCACACTGCGGATCTCGTCGGTGCCCTCGCTGCGGGCGCGGATCAGGAACTGCAGCGAGATGCGGCGCTCGTGGTCGGGGGCCAGCCAGCGCAGCGGCGGGGTCAGCAGCGCGGCCAGGATCTCGCGCACCGGGGGCGCGCCCGCGTTGCGGTCGTTGGCCTCGTGCAGCATCCGGGCCCGCTCGCGGTTGAGCTCGGCCGTGCGCCGCTTGAAAATCTCGAACAGCAGGGCGTCCTTGGAGCCGAAGTGATAGTTCACCGACGCTAGGTTCACGCCCGCCGCGGCGGTGATGTCGCGCACCGACACGTTCTGGAAGCCGAGCAGGGCGAACAGCCGCTCGGCCGCCGTGAACACCAGGTTCTTGGTGACGGCTTCGGTTTCCTGCGCCTCGGCGTCCTGGCCGGCGGCGATCTCGGTGGTCGAACTCAAGACTTCAATCCCCTTTACCCCTAGGGAACCCTTACAAGCGTTCGAATTTGGCGCAAGCGTCAAGATGCGCCGAGGTCTGAGGAATTTCGTTCAAGACGCACGGCGGCCACGCTCCCAAGCCTGCGTCATCGACGACATTTGACCGACGACGCGGCGCATCCCACAGTGACGTCGTCAGCACCAAGAGGCGCGATGCCCCGGCACGGCGAGACGATCGGCCAGACCCCGGATTGGCTGCCGCACGAGCGGCCGATGATGCCCGGCTCGCCCTCGACGCCGGACTTCCCCCTGCCCTTCCGCATCGTCCACGGCCTGATCAGCCTGCTGATCGGGGTCACCGGCTCGCTGGGCACGGCGCTGATCTCGGTCAACCTGCCCGCCATCCAGGGCTCGCTGGGCCTCACCCCAACGCAGGGGGCCTGGCTGACCACGATCTACATCATGACCAACATCTCGATGAACCTGCTGTTGGTGAAATACCGCCAGCAGTTCGGCATCCGTCGGTTCACCCTGGTGTTCCTCAGCCTCTACACGGTGGCGGCCTTCGCCCACCTGTTCCTCGACAACTATCCGATGGCGCTGGCCTTGCGGGCGATCAGCGGCGTCGGCGCGGCCGCCCTCAGCGCCCTGGCCATGTTCTACATGCTGCAGGCCTTCCCGGCCTCGTTCCGGATGGGGGCGCTGGTGCTGGGGGTCGGCGTCTCGCAGCTGGGCGCGCCGCTGGCCCGGGTGATCTCCACCGGCCTGCTGGACGCCGCCTACTGGCACGGCCTCTACGCCCTGGAAGCCTGCCTGGCCGCAGCCTGCCTGGCCGCCGTGCTGCTGTTTCGCCTGCCGCACGGGGTGCGCATCCACGTCTTCGAGAAGACCGACATCCTGACCTTCGCCCTGCTGGGCGGCGGCCTTGGCCTGGTCGTCGCGGTGCTGGGCCTGGGCCGCATCGTCTGGTGGTTCGAGGCGCCGTGGCTCGGCTGGTGCCTGGCCGCCGCCGTGGTGATGATCGCCGTCGCCTCGCTGGTCGAGCACGGCCGCGTCCATCCACTGATCGACACCCGCTGGGTGGCCACCGGCGCCTTCCTGCGCTTTTGCCTGAACATCGCCCTGGTGCGGCTGATCCTGTCCGAGCAGAGCGTCGGCGCCGCCGGCCTGATGAACGCCCTGGGCCTGGCCGCCGAACAGCAGCGGCTGCTCTACGGCGTCGTGCTGCTGGCCACCATCGCCGGCGTCGTGGTCAGCGCCACGACCCTCAACCAGAAGACCCTGGCCCCGCAGTTCCTGGGCTCGATCCTGCTGATCGCGCTCGGCGCCTTCCTCGACGCCCGCGCCACGGTGCTGACCGCGCCGGTCAACCTCTATCTCAGCCAGGCCCTGCTGGCCTTCGCCGCCGCCATGTTCCTCGGGCCGGCCTTCATGTTCGGCATCGGCCAGCTGCTGACCCGGGGCCTGGGCTCGATCATCACCTTCTCGGTGATGTTCGGCGTCGCCCAGAACCTGGGCGGCCTGTTCGGCGCCTCGCTGCTGGGTACGCTGCAGACCGTGCGGGCCCAGCACCACGCGGTCTATCTGGCCGAGCACCTGACGGGATCGGATCCCGCCGTCGCCGCTGCCTTGCAGGCCTATGGCGGCGCCTATGCCGCCACCCAGGGCGATCCAGTCTTCCGCGCCGCCGACGGCGTCGCCCTGCTGACCCAGCAACTGGTCCAGCAAGCCAACATCCTGGCCTTCAACGACGTCTTCCGGGTGATCGGGATCATCGCCGTCGCCCAGTTCTTCTACGCCGCCCTGCTGTTCGTGCTGCTGGCGGTGCGCATGAAGCGCCAGGGCGCCGCCGCTCCGACACCGCCCCAGACACCATCCAAGCCCGCCTCGGAACCCGCATGACCGACGCCGCCGCCCCGCCGCCGCCCGCCACCCCCTCGCCTCAGCCGGAGGACCGCGCCGCCGCGGCCGCCCCGCCTCCGGCCCGGCCCAAGCCGCCGGGCGTGCGGGCCATCGTGCTGACGGCGGCCGTCACACTGGCCCTGGTGCTGCTGATCCTGTTCCTGTGGAAGCTGCCGCCCTTCGCCGGCTCGGTGCAGCGCACCGACAACGCCTATGTGCGCGGCCAGGTCACCGTCATCGCGCCCCAGCTCAGCGGCTATGTCACCAAGGTCCTGATGCAGGACTTCCAGACCGTGCGCGCCGGCCAGCCGCTGGTCGAGATCGACCGCCGCATCTACGGCCAGCGCCTCGACCAGGCCCGCGCCACCCTGGCCGCCCGCGAGGCGGATCTGGCCAACTCGACCCAGGCCCAGGCCTCGCGCGAGGCCGCCCTCGCCGCCCGCCACGCCGACATCGGCTCGGCCCAGGCCCAGCTGGAGCGCGCCCGCGCCGACATGGCCCGCGTCGCCGACCTCGCCACCGACGGCTCGGTCTCCTTGCGCGAACGCGACCAGGCCCGCGCCGCCCTGCGCGCCGCCGAGGCCCAGGTCGTGGCCGCCCAGGCCGGCCGCGACATCGCCCGCCAGGACGTCCGCTCGGTGGGCGTGTCGCGCCAGGGGCTGGAGGCCGCCGTCGTCGCCGCCCGCGCCGCCCTGCGCTTGGCCGAGATCGACATGGACAACACGCTCGTCCTGGCCCCCACGGACGGGCAGCTGGGCCAGATCGGCGTGCGCCAGGGCCAGTTCGTCACCGCCGGAACCCAGCTCGTCTCGTTGGTGCCGCCCCAGCGCTGGATCATCGCCAACTTCAAGGAACGCCAGGCCGGCCGCATGCGTCCAGGCCAGCCCGCCAGTGTCACGGTCGACGCCCTGGGCGACCGGCGCTTCCACGGCCGCATCGAGCAGATTTCGCCGGCCACCGGCTCGGAGTTCAGCATCCTCCCGGCCCAGAACGCCACCGGCAACTTCACCAAGATCGCCCAGCGCCTGCCCGTGCGCATCGTGCTCGACCCCGGCCAAGCCGATCTGGCCCGCCTGCGCCCCGGCATGTCGGTCGAGGCCCAGGTCGACCTGGCCAAGGCGCCGCGCGAGAAGGATCGCCGCTGATGCGCCCGGCCTTCCCCCTGCTGGCCACGGCGCTGCTGCTGGCCGCCTGCGCCACGCCCGGCCCCAGGACCGCCCCGCCCAGCCAGGCCGACGTGACGCCGCCCGCCGGCTGGCGCGCCGAATCTCCGGCCGGCCAGGACGCCGTCGCCGCCGACTGGTGGAAGACCTTCGGCGATCCCCGCCTTTCCGACCTCGTGGCCGCCGCCCTCGCGCGCAATGCCGACCTCGGCATCGCCGAGGCACGGGTGCGCGAGGCAGAGGGCCTGGCCGCCCAATCGCGCGCCGCCCTGCTTCCGACGCTGAACGCTGCGGGCGGGGTGCAGAAGCAGCGCGAGCTGTCGGCCTTCGGCACGCCGGCCGAACCGCTGGCCGCCCAGGGCCAGCTTCAGGCCGCCTACGAGATCGACCTGTGGGGCCGCCTGCGGGCCGGCGACGCCGCCGCCCGCGCCAGCCTGCAGTCCAGCCGCTACGGACGCGACGCCGCCCGCCTGTCGATCGCCGCCGCCGTAGCTCGCGCCTACGTCTCCCTGACCTCGCTGGACGCTCAGCTGGCCACGGCCCGCGCCACCCTGGTCTCGCGCCAGGAGGCCGCCGCCCGGGCCCGCCGCCGCGCCCAGCAGGGCGTGACCTCCAATCTCGAACTGCGCCAGGCCGAGGGCGAACTCGAGGCCGCCGCCCAGCGCGTGCCGGCCCTTGAGCTGGCCGTCCGTCGCCAGGAGGCGGGTCTGGCCCTGCTGGCCGGCGAGGACGGCGCGGGACCGATCGCCCGGGGCGGCCTCGACGTCCTGGCCGTGCCGCAGCCGGCTGCGCCCCTGCCGTCGGCCCTGCTGGAACGCCGCCCCGACATCGCCCAGGCCGAGGCGACGCTCGCCGGCGCCGACGCCAGCCTGGCGGCCGCGCGCGCGGCCTTCCTGCCCCAGGTGAGATTATCGGCCGCCGCCGGCGGGCTGAAGGTGCTGCACGTCGATCCGCTGACCACCTGGAGCCTGGGCGGCAGCGTGCTGGCCCCGATCTTCGACGGCGGCCGCCTGCGCGGCGCGTCCGACACCGCCGCCGCCCGTCGCGACCAGGCCGCCTTCGCCTATCGCAAGGCGGCCCTGACGGCGTTCAACGAGGTGGAGAGCGCGCTCGAAGGCCAAGGCCGCCTGGCCGAGCAGGAAAACCACGCCCGCCTGCAACGCGACGCCGCCGCGCGCACGCTGGAGCACGCCCGCAAGCGCTATCAGGCCGGCTACGTCGCCTATCTTGAGGAACTGGACGCCCAGCGCGGCCTGCTGGCCACGGAGCTTGCCCTGTCGCAGGTGCGCGAGGCCCGCCTGCTCAACGCCGTGGCGCTCTACCAGGCCCTGGGCGGCGGCTGGACGGGACCGTAGAAGGCCAGCGCTCCCCGTTTTCAGGGGCGCCAGCAGATCCGACCGCGAGGCCGGAATGATGGATCTTTGGGAAGGAAGGCGTCGGCCTGCGATGGCGCCGCCGCCTCTAGCGCGTCTCTAGTCCTGGCCCAGGAACAGCACCGACTCGGGGGCGATGCGGTCGCCGCCGGGCTCGACGCCCAGCACGTCGGCGGCGATCACGCGCACGATGGCGTTCAGCACATCCAGCTTCTCGCCGCCTTGCGCCGCGGCGTAGGCCGGCAGCAGGTCGGCGAATCCCAGCAGCCCGGCCACGTCCAGCGCGGCGGCCGCCAATTGATCTTCAGTAGGAACGATTCCCATAGCGCCGTCCGCCATTGCTTCCTCCCCGATCTCGCTCCGCGACGCGCGCGGGCCCGCTCAAGCGGCGGTGTCGTGAACGCCACCGTACGCACGTTGCACGCGACTTGGCTATGGTCCGTGCAAGTGCGCGACGATCCGTCCCACGAACCTCGCCCGCGCCGGGAAAATCCCATGGAGCGCCAGGCCTCGCCATGCGGCGGTCCGTCGCCGCGACGCAATGGCGCGGACCCCGGGACGCGACGGCCTGGGCGACGAAAAAGAAAAAGCCCGGCGTCGCCGCCGGGCCTGTTCATCGTCTCGTGGTACCACCTCTCGGGCTCGAACCGAGGACCTCTAGATCCACAATCTAGCGCTCTAACCAACTGAGCTAAGGCGGCTCCGCGAGAGGCGTGTTCTTAGTCGGACCCGCCCCCGGGATCAAGCGGCGAAAAGGCGTCCAGCGGGGAAATTTTCACGCCTCGAACAGGCCTTGATGCCGCCGCGCCTTCGCCCGGCGTTGCAGGCAAAGAAAAACGCCCCGGAACCGGAGTTCCGAGGCGTCTTCTTGGGATCGTCCCAGGTCGGTCGCTATTGCGGGACCTGGAAGGTGATCGGCACCGTGATCTCGCCGCCGTCCACCGGAGCCCCGTCGAGGGTCTTCGGCTTCATGCGGAAGAGGCGCGACAGCTTCAGGGCCGCGTCGCCGAAACCGTAGTCGGCCGGAGATTCCGACACGACCGAGCAGCCTTCGAGCGAACCCTTGGCGTTCACCGTGCAACGGATCGTCGCACGACCACCGACTTCCATCCGCTGCGCACGGTCCGGATAGTACCGGGCCATGTCGTCCGGGCTCGGGCGACGAGCCCAGTCAGGACGCGTCACGACCGAAGCGCGGGCCGGCGGAGCCGTCACCGGCGCCGGCGGAGCCGACGAGATGATCGGCGGCGCCGTCTGCTCGACCCGCTCCTTGACGGGCGGGATCGGAAGCGGCGGCGGCGGCGTCACGTCCGGCGGCGGCGCGATCGGCGGCCTCGGCTGCACCACCGCGGGAGGCGGGGGCGGAGCGTTGGTCGGCGGCGGCGGCGGCGGCGGAGGAGGCGGCGGCGGAGGCGGCGGAGGCGGAGGCAGCTCCACGTCCACGGCTTCGTCGCTATACTCCTTCAGCACTGCTTCGAACTTCTGCTTCGCCAGGTAGGCGAAGAGAGCCGCGTGCAGGCCGATCACGATGATCGTCGCGACGCCGAAGGTGCCGATGCCCTTCTTCCGGCGCGGGCCTTCCGAAGTCAGCGGATCGTAGTGGCGATGCTCGGGCGTTTGTTGTTCAGCCATGCATCACCCCTCAGCTGTTCTCATCACGGCCCACGAGAGCCACGCTGTAGAACCCATTGTCCTGGAGGGTGTTCATCACCTCCATGAACGAGCCGTAGCGCGTCTTTTCGTCAGCACGGATGAAGATGCGCTCCTTCGAAGGGTCGCGTCTGCCGATGTTCTTCGTCAGGTCCTCACCCATCGTGTCAATCGAAGTGCGATCGTCGCCGATGTACAGCTGACCGTTTGACTTGATGGAGATGTAGACCGGTTTCGGCGGGTTAGGCGATGCTTTCGCTACCGCCGGCGGCAGGTTCACTTCGATCGACACGGAGGCCAGCGGGGCCGCCACCATGAAGATGATCAGGAGGACCAGCATGACGTCCACGAAGGGCGTGACGTTGATCTCGCTGTTCTGTTCGACGTTGAACCTGTCGCCGCCGCCGCCCGAAAGTTTGGCGGCCATCGGTCTTACGCCCCCTTGTCGAGCTGACGCGAGATAGCGTTCATCAGTTCAGCAACGAAGCCTTCCGAGCGGGTGCCGAAAGCCGAGATGCGGGTTTGGAAGTAGTTGTAGAAGATAACGGCCGGGATAGCGGCGAACAGACCGATACCGGTGGCGAGCAGGGCTTCAGCGATACCCGGGGCCACGACGGCGAGGTTGGTCGTGTTGGTGTTCGCGATGCTGATGAACGAGGTCATGATGCCGTAGACGGTGCCGAACAGACCGATGAACGGACCACCCGAACCGACCGAGGCGAGGAACACCATGCCGCCCGACAGACGCTTGGCGAGCGAGGCTTGCACGGCGTTGATGGCGTAGGTGGCGCGGGCCAGGGTCGAGTCGCGGTGCTCGCCGCCGACTTGCAGGCCGGCTTGACGCGACAGTTCGACTTCTTGGGCGGCCGCGGCGGCCATGTCGGCCAGCGGGTTGCCTTCGAATTCTTCCGACGAGCCGATGCGGGCGATGTCCGAGATCGAACGGGCGCCGCGGAAGGCTTCCAGGAACTGGTCGGTCTGCTTGTTCAGGCTGGCGAACTCGAGGAGCTTCGTGATGAGCAGAACCCACGAGAAGATCGAGGCCAGGATCAGGCCGATCATCACGACCTTAACGACGATGCCGGCGGCCAGGAACATGCCGACCGGGGTCAGCGAGTGCGACTTCATCTTTTCGGTGGCGGCTTCACCGGCGTCCTCGGCGGGAGCGGCGTCAGCGGCCGGGGCCGGGGTTTCAGCAGCCGGGGTGGCGGCCGGAGCGGCGGCTTCGGTGGTGGCCGGCGCGGGAGCGGCGGCGTCCTGAGCGAAGGCCGGGGCGCTCGCCATCAGCGCCATGGCGCCGACGAGAGCGATGAGGGGGGTCTTCCGTTTAATGTCGAGCATCTGTCGCCAGTTCCTGATTGGTCTAGCACGTTTGGACCGAGGGTCGTCGCGCGAGAGCGTCTCCACCCTAACTTGAAAAGCCCGCTTTCCCATCCGATCTCTCGGAAGGTGGGCGAACCCGCTTCGCTGCGCTCGACCCGTTACGCCCGCCGCGGAAGGCTCATGCCCGCCGTGAAGGATCGTTTCGAAGCGCGAGTGACCGGAGCTCCTCTCGAAGCCCAGGCCTTACCGCAATGTTAGAATTGCGGCATGGGTCCTTTGGCAACCCCTTTTCGCACCGTCAAGGGGGCCGCTTGGGCATAAATTTACGACAGTCACCCCCGACAAACGCCCTTTGCTGCACTGCACAAATGGGAAATCAGGAATTCGAGGCGGTTTTTCCCTATCAAAGGGAATATTGGCGCCGCAGCGCAGCATGCCGACAAAACAGCGATCTTCCGCCGAGTGCGCGCGAGGTGGTCAGATGTCCCTGAAACGAGGCGCCTCAGAATCTCTGCGCCCGCACGCAATTGTCCTCATCGGACAAGAATCCGTCGCCCCGCCGACTTACCGGTAAGCTCGCCGGCAAGCTCGACTGAAGGCCCTCCCCGTCGAGATGGCGACACGAGAAGGCGACCGCTCGTCGCGGCGTGGACCTGAAACAGCATGAAAGGAAGGTGGTGCCTGGGGCCGGAATCGAACCAGCGACACGCGGATTTTCAATCCGCTGCTCTACCAACTGAGCTACCCAGGCCCTTGGGCCTTCGAAGCGGTGAAGGCCGCTTCTGGCCTCGCCCGGCGGCGAGGAGGGGGTCTATAAGAGAGCCTGCAGGGCTTGTCCAGCGCCCTTTTCGACTAATTGTCGAAGTCTGTGGATGGAGGGTTTTCCTCGTCGTCCTGGCCGCCCGGCACGACGTAGCGATCCGACAGCCAGCGCTGCAGGTCGACGTCCGCGCAGCGCTTGGAGCAGAACGGCCGCGTGGCCTCCTGGGCCGGCTTGCCGCAGATTGGGCAGGGGCTGCTCATGCCGCGGACACCTCGATACGGTCGTTGCTCCAGCCGGGCTCGGCCGAAACGGTGAAACGGCGGCCCAGGCGCTCGGCCAGGCCGGCGTCGAGCTCGGCGAAGGCCTCCAGCACGGCCGGGGCGCAGCGGGCGGCCAGGCGACCGCCGGGATCGGCCCGCCCTTCCCGCTCCAAGGCCCGGGCCAGGCGACGGGCGGCGTAGGCCGCGGTCCAGCCGCCCTTGGCGTCGACCAGACGCTCCATGACCGGCCGGGCGCGGCGCGGCAGGGCCATCTCCAGCGCCCCGAACTTGCTGATCGCCCCGATGGCCACGCCCGGATTGTCGGGCGCGAAGGCGTTGCGGGCCGCCACGGTCAGGGCCTGGCCGTCGTGACCGCGTCCCACCAGGTCGAACACCACGAGGCCGCCCAGACCCTTCAGGCGCAGCACCCGGGCCGAGACGGCGATCGCGGCCATGTTGGCCTGGCGGGCGGCGCGCTTGGCGTCGCCGTCCCGGCCGCCCAGATCGACATCGACCGAGGTCAGGGCGCGGGTCGTCTCGATGGCGACGTCGCCGCCTCCAGGAAGGGAGAAGACGGTTTCGAGAATATCGGCCTCGGCGGCTTCCACCGCCTCCAGGGCGCGCTCGCCCGTGGTCGGCGAGCCGGCCTTCACATGGTGACGTAGGTGCTCCTCGAGCGTCGGGGCGGCGGCCAGCACGCGCGGCTCGGCGCCCTCCCCCACGGGCCCTTCCCCGATGAAGCGGGCCACGGCGGCCTTGTCGGCGCGCGAGGCGGTGCGGATCTCGATCTCGACCAGGCCGCCCTGCACCAGCTTGGGCATGTCGGGCTTGATCGGCAGCAGCACGTCGCCGCCGCCCGGCAGGGCCACGAAGGCCGCCCCGAAGGCGCGCTCGATGGACTTCACCCGGGCCACGCCGCGCACGCCCTCGGCGTCCAGGACGTCGTCGCCCGGCCACTGCACGATCAGGCGCTCGGGCCGGCCGTCCAGGGTGACGACGCCGACGGTCTCGCCGACGCCCTTGTAGAGATAGGCGCGACGCTCGCTCATGCGGCGGCCTCGCGACGGGTCCAGCCCTTGCCGTCCAGCATGCACAGGGTCTCGTAAAGCGGCAGGCCGACCACGCTGGGATAGGAGCCCTGCAGGTCGACGATGAAGCCGCCGGCCACGCCCTGCACGCCATAGCCGCCGGCCTTGCCGCGCCACTCGCCGCCGGCGACGTAGGATTCGAATTCGGCGTCCGACAGGCGCTTGAACACCACCCGGGTCTCGATGACGCGCGAGCTGATCGACCCGTCCGGCCCGACCAGCGCCACGCCCGTCAGCACCTTGTGGGCGCGGCCGGTCAAGAGCTTCAGGCAATGGCGGACGTCGGCTTCCGTCTCGGCCTTGGGCAGGATGCGGCGACCGACGGCCACCACGGTGTCGGCGGCGAGCACGAAATCGCCCGGCGAGCGCGCGGCCACGGCGCGCGCCTTCTCCTGCGCCAGGCGCAGGGCATGGCGGCGCGGGGCCTCGTCGCGCAGCGGCGACTCGTCGATGTCGGCGGGATCGACCCGGTCGGGCGTTACGCCGACCTGGGCCAACAGGTCCAAGCGCCGGGGGCTCGCACTGGCCAGGACCAGCGAAGGCTGGGCGACCGTCATGTGCGCACCCGGCTTACTTGAAGCGGTAGGTGATACGGCCCTTGGTCAGGTCGTAGGGCGTCATTTCCACGAGCACCTTGTCGCCGGCCAGCACGCGGATGCGGTTCTTGCGCATCTTGCCGGCGGTGTGGGCGATGATCTCGTGATCGTTCTCGAGCTTCACGCGGAAGGTGGCGTTGGGCAGCAGTTCGCTGACCGTGCCGGGAAACTCGAGCAGTTCTTCCTTAGCCATCAGGCCTCTCAACAGGGGTTCAATAGCAACGCGGCCCGCGCGACCCGGAAACGAGTCGTGACGCGAGCCGCGGCTGCGAGGCGGGGCTTATAGCGCATTCACCCCCCAAACGTCGATGGTGTCCCGAAACGCGAGCGGATCGCGGCCGAAAGCGCGTCGCGAACCTCGCGATAGGCCGCCAGCATCGCGTCGCGCGAGCCGTCGTTCACCAGGGTCGGATCGTGGGTCGGCCAGTATTCGATCTCGACGGCGCGGTCGCGCGACAGCTCCACCGCCCGGTGCTGGGCCTCGGGCGTCAGCGAGACGACGACGTCGAAGCTGTCGTCCTCCAGCTCGTCGAAGGTCTTGGGCCGGTGGGTCGCGACGTCGACGCCCATCTCGTCCATCACCGCCACCACGAAGGGATCGATCCCCTCCCCGGCCGGATCGGGCTTCAGGCCGCACGAGTCGACATAGGCCCGGGTGCCATAGAAGCGCTTGAACAGCGCTTCGGCCATCGGCGAGCGCACGCGGTTGTAGTTGCAGGTGAACAGCACCGCATCGGGCAGATCGACCACGATCAGCCCCGCCAGTGCAACGCGCAGATCAGGGTGAACAGACGCCGGGCCGTGTCGAGATCGGTCTTCACCTTGCCGTCCAGCCGCTCGCGCAGCAGGGCCGAGCCCTCGTTGTGCAGGCCGCGACGGCCCATGTCCAAGGCCTCGATCTGCTGCGGCGTCGAGTTGCGGATCGCCTGGTAGTAGCTGTCGCAGATCATGAAGTAGTCGCGGATCACCCCGCGGAACGGCGACAGCGACAACAAGTGCCGCTTCTCGTAGCCGCCGCCGGCGATATCGAGCGCCAGGCGGTTCTCGATCAGCGACAGCTTCAGGTCATAGGGACCGCCCTGCGCCTCGGCCGGCTCGAAATAGTTCTCGTCGAGCAGGTCGAAGATCGCGACCTGGCGCTCCTGCTCCTGGTCGCGCGAGGCCGCGGCCAGCGAATCCTCGTCGATGGCGATCGTCTTCAGGAAGTGCTTGGGCGTGTCTGACATCGGATGGCGAGATTTGCCTGTCAGCCCTTCGAAGGCAACCGGTCAGGAAGGCGGATGGACGCCGACAAGGCGTGGGCCGGCAAGCCCTCGGCCTGCGCCAGCGCCGCCGTGTGCGGTCCCAGGATCCCGAACGAGGCCGCATCGCACTTCACGATCGAGGTGCGCTTGATGAAGTCGTAGATCGACAGCCCCGACTGGAAGCGCGCCGCGCGGCTGGTGGGCAGCACGTGGTTGGAACCGGCCACGTAGTCGCCGATGGCTTCCGGCGTCAGGCGGCCCAGGAAGATCGCGCCGGCGTGGCGCACCCGGTCCGACAGCCGTTCGGGGTTCTCCATGGCGAACTCGACGTGCTCGGGGGCGATGGCGTCGACCAGGGCGGGGCTCTCGTCCAGCGGGGCGATAATCACCGCGCCGTGGTCGCGCCACGAGGCGGCGGCGTCCTCGCCGGTCGACAGGGTCTTCAGGCGCTCGGCCACGGCGGCCTCGACGGCGGCGGCGAAGTCGGTGTCGTCGGTGATCAGGATCGACTGGGCGGCCGGGTCGTGCTCGGCCTGGCTCAAGAGGTCCGCAGCGATCCAGTCGGGATTGTTCTGCGCGTCGGCGACCACGACGATCTCCGACGGACCGGCCAGGGCGTCGATGCCGACCACGCCGTAGAGACGACGCTTGGCGGCGGTGACATAGGCGTTGCCGGGCCCGACGATCTTGTCGACGGGCTGGATCGGACCTGCCCCGTAGGCGAGCGCGGCGACGGCCTGGGCCCCGCCGATGCGCCAGATCTCGGTCACGCCGGCCTCTTTCGCGGCGGCCAGCACGGCCGGCTGCAGCTTGCCGGGCGGGGTGACCATGGCGATGCGGTCGACGCCCGCCACCTGGGCCGGCACGGCGTTCATCAGCACGGTCGAGGGATAGGCCGCGCGACCGCCGGGCACGTAGACGCCCACGGCCTCCAGCGGCGTCCAGCGCCAGCCGAGCTCGACCCCAGCCTCGTCGGTCCAGGCCTGGTCGGCCGGACGCTGGCGGCTGTGATAGGCGCGGATGCGCCCCGCGGCGAAGGCGATGGCCTCGCGAACTTCCTGCGAGCACTCGGCGGCGCCGGCCTCGATTTCTTCGGCGGTGACGCGCACGGTCTGCGGCGTCAGCTCCACCTTGTCGAAGCGGCGGGTATAGTCGAGCACGGCGTCGAGACCGCCGTGTCGCACGGCCTCCAGCACATCGGCGGCCGCGGCGTCGACGTCGGCGGGCGAACCGCGGCGCTCGTCGAGGAAGGCCTTGAAGGCCTGGGCGAAGTCGGGGCTGGAAAAGTCGAACCGGCGCATGGGGCCTAGATGCGCGTTTTTGCGGCGGGAGCAAGGGAGAAATCCCCACGCCGCCGCCAGTCCTGCTGGCGATCGCGCCCACACAAGACGCCCCTTGGTTCCAGCGACGCGGCCGTCTAAACCCAAGCTTGAGTTTGCGTACGGGGGAGCGTCGCGTGATCATCGGCATCGATCTGGGAACCACCAACAGCGCCGTGGGCGTCTGGCGGGACGGCAAGGTCGAGCTCGTACCCAACAGCCTGGGGGCGGTGCTCACCCCTTCGGCGGTGGGGCTCGACGACGAAGGCGCGCTGCTGGTCGGCCTGGCCGCGCGAGAGCGGCGCTCGACCCACCCGCACCTGACCGCCACGACCTTCAAGCGCTACATGGGCACGACCCGCGCCACGCGGCTGGGCGACAAGTCCTACAGCCCCGAGGAGCTGTCGGCCCTGGTGCTGGCGCGCCTGAAGGCCGACGCCGAGGCCTATCTGGGCGAGCCGGTGCGCGAAGCCGTCATCACCGTGCCGGCCTATTTCAACGACAAGCAGCGCAAGGCCACCCGCCGGGCGGGCGAACTGGCCGGGCTGAAGGTCGAGCGCCTGCTCAACGAGCCCACCGCAGCCGCCCTCGCCTACGGCATCCACGAACTGGCCGACGAGACCCGCTTTCTCGTGTTCGACCTGGGCGGCGGCACCTTCGACGTCTCCGTGCTCGAGATCTTCGAGGGGGTCATCGAGGTGCGCTCTTCCACCGGCGACAACCGGCTGGGCGGCGAGGACTTCAACAAGGTGCTGGTCGACCGCATGCGGGCCGAGCATCGCGAGGCGCTGTCGGCCGACGCGGCGAACGAGGCCCTCACCACCCGCCTGCAGGCGGCCGCAGAAAAGGCCCGCCGCGCCCTGACCACCGCCGACCGCGCCGAAATGGCGGTCACCTGGAAGGACCAGGCCTACAGGCTGGAAGTCGCCGCCGAGGACTTCGAGGCCGCCGCGGCGCCGCTTCTGGCCAAGCTGAAGGAGCCGGTCACCCGCGCCCTGCGCGACGGCGGCCTGCGGCCGGACGAGCTGAAGGAGATCATCCTGGTCGGCGGCGCCACGCGCATGCCCGTCGTGCGCCGCTCGGTCACCCGCATGTTCGGCCGCTTCCCCTCCACCGCCGTCCACCCCGACGAGGCCGTGGTGATGGGCGCGGCCATCCAGGCGGGCCTGAAGAGCCGCGACGCCGCGCTGAAGGACGTCGTGATGACCGACGTCTGCCCCTATTCCCTGGGTGTCGACGTGGCCGAGCAGGGGCCTGGCGGGGTGCTGCGCACCGGCCTCTTCTCGCCGGTCATCGAGCGCAACACGGTGGTGCCGGCCAGCCGCTCGAAGATCTTCAGCACCATGCAGAACGGCCAGCGCAAGGTGCTGTTCGGCATCTATCAGGGCGAGGCCCGGATGGTCTCCGAGAACGTCCGCCTGGGCGAGGTCGAGATCCCCGTCCCGCCCGCCAAGGCCGGCGAGATCTCGCTGGAATGCCGCTTCAGCTACGACGTCAACGGCCTGATCGAGATCGATGTCCTGGTGCCCCAGACCAACGAGCGCCGGCAGCTGGTGATCGTCGACGAAGACGACCGCAACGCCCCCGACCTGGAGGCCCGCCGCGCCGCGCTGGCCGCGCTGAAGGTCAATCCGCGCGACGCCGACGCCAACCGCGCCGCCATGGCCCGCGCCCAGCGCTGCTACGAGCTGTTCCTGGGCGACGTGCGCGAGCATGTCGGCATGCTGCTGTCGCAGTTCGAGGGCGTGCTCGACGGCCAGGACCCGCGCCAGATCGACGCCGCGCGCCAGCAGTTGCTGGCCGCCCTGGATGAACTCGAGGGCGAGAGCTTCCTGTGAGCCAAGACATCTGGGACGTGCTCGGCATCGAGCCCACCCGCGACCGCGACACCATCCGCCGCGCCTATGCCCGCAAACTGCGCGTCACCAATCCCGAGGACGACGCCGAGGGCTTCATGCGCCTGCGCGAAGCCCACGACGAGGCGGTGGCGCGGATCGACTGGGACTGGATGTGGGAGGAGGACGAAGACGGCGAGACCGGAGGCGACGACGGCGACCTGCTCGTTCGCGCCGCGCCGGCGGCGGTGGCGGTGGCGGATGTCGCCCCGACGATGCTTGCGCCTCCTTCGCCCGAGAAGCAGGAGCTGGAGACCCGTTTCGAGCGCCTGGAAATGATGCTCCGCGGCGTCGAGCGCCCACCGGCCGGCGAGCTGGAAGCTGCGCTTCACGCCGTCCTCAACGCCGAGGCGCTGGAAGAGCTAGCGGTGGCCGCCACGACCGAAGACCAGGTGGCGAGCCTGCTGCTGGAAACCGCTCCGCGGTCGGATCCGCTGCTGTTCCAGGCGATCGAGGCCTTCCGCTGGCAGCGCAACGACCTGCAATTCTGGCCCACGCCGACGGCCCAGGCGATCATCGAGCGTGCAGACTTCGTCAAAAGTCGCGACCACATGCTCAAGTTCGACGACTATGGCGCCAAGGCGATCGAGCTGCTGCGGGGCCCGCCGACCGGCAAGCTGTCGTGGCTGTCGCGCCTCGACCCGGGCTACGACCGGGCCATGAAGGACATCCTGGCGCGCATCGGCGATGACAACGGCGCGCTGATGGCCGATTTCAACGCCGAGACGGTCGCCGCCTGGCGCGACTACTACGGCCGTCCCCGCCCGACCCCGGCCATGGGCGCCGCCGTCGCCGTCGCGGCGCTGGCGGGGCCGATCGCAGGCCTGCTGATCGATCGCGGACCGCTCGCCCTCGCCGCCGCCTCGGTTGTTCCGCCGTTGGCCGTGGTCGGCGTGCTGCTGGCCTATTTCTTCGGTTACCGTCGCCTCAAGACCGCCTGGGAGACGCATCGCGCCTGGCGCGCCGGATCGTGGGAGCGGCTGGGCTGGGTTCCGGCCAGCCTGGTGATCCTGGCCCTCTCGGCCCTGTTGCCCGACGGCCTGCTTGGCGCGGGTCTCGCGGCCGCCCTCTGCGCGCCGCTGCTCCTCTGGACGGCCGTGACCCTGCCCGAGTCGGCGGAGGGGGCGATCCAGCACAAGTTGCTGGTGCAGATCGTGCCGATCGCCTGGGTCGCCACGTTGCTGGCCTTCAGCCCCGACGCCGTGAAGTCGCCGATGCTCGTGGCCCTGGTGGTCGCCATCGTCGTCGACCTGCTTTCGGGGGTGTATCCGGCCCAGGTCTGGCACCTGGACCTCAAGCCGCCGGTTCGCCTCGTGGCCACGCTGGCGCTGATCGTCGCCGCCTTGGGGCTCGGCTTCATGGTCTTCAAGGCGCTGGTCGCCCCGGACGAGATGCGTCCGTGGCGACCTCTGTGCGTCTCGCTGATCCTTGCCGTGGCGATCGCCCACCGGCCCGCCGTGACCATGGTCGGCGGCCCGTTCCTCCAGGCGCGCTACTACATCATGATCGCCCTGTTCTGGGGCGGTCGCGCCGTCGATATCGGCCCGGAATCCTGGTTCCTGACCAGCGCCGCCTGGATGCTGGCCGGCGTGCTGATCGGCCTGGTCATGTCGCTGATCGCGTCGCGCGACCCGGACGAGGCGTGACCTAGATCCAGCTGGGCTTGCGCTTGGCCAGGAACGCCCGCACGCCCTCCTGGCCCTCGTCGGAGACCCGGCGGCGGGCGATGCGGCGGGCGCTGTCGTCGATCAGGCCGCGATCGATCTTCTCGAAGGCGAAGTCGTTGACCAGCGCCTTGGCGTCGCCGATCGCGCCGGGGGCGCAGACCACGACCTCCTCGATCAGCGCGTCCTGGGCGGCCACCAGGCCCTCGACGTCGTCGAACACCTCGTCGACCAGGCCATAGCTCCAGGCCGCGTCGGCGTCGAACACCCGGCCGGTGGCGAACAGGAGCTTGGAGGTGCGCGGCCCCAGGGCGGCGATGACGTAGGGGCTGATGGTGGCCGGGGTCAGGCCCAGCTTCACCTCCGAGAAGGCGAACTTCGCATCCGCCGTCGCCAGCGCATGGTCGCAGGCGGCCACCAGGCCGGCGCCGCCGCCGAAGGCCGCGCCCTCGACCAGGGCCACGGTCAGGGCCGGGATGTCGTGCAGGGCCTTGAGCATCCGCGCCAGCTCCAGGGCGTCGGCGCGGTTGTCGTCCTCGTCCCACTCGGCGGCGGCGGCCATCCATTCCAGGTCCGCGCCGGCGCAGAACGTGCCGCCCACGCCGCGCAGGAACACGATCCGCACGCCCTCGGCCCCGTGCAGGGTCTCGAACGCTTGAGCCAAAGCGGCGATGGTCTCGCCGTCGAAGGCGTTCTTCTTCTCGGGCCGGTTGATCCACACCGTCACCGCCCCTTCGGGCGTGGAGTCCATGTGGACCAGCGGGCTCATGGCGTCGGTGTCCGGCACCTCGACGATCGGGTCGGCGATGGGGTTGGTCATGAGCACGCTCCTTCTAGTCGGAAGTCTAATCGTACGCCCAAAGCCGAGGTTCCGCTTGAACCGTCACATCCTGAAGACGCCGAACGTCGTCTCCGGAATCGGCGCGTTCAGGCTGGCCGATATGGCCAGGCCCAGCACGTCCCGGGTTTGAGCCGGATCAATGATCCCGTCGTCCCACAGCCGCGAGGTGGCGTGGTACGGGTTGCCCTCGTCCTCGTAGCGCTGGCGGATCGGCGCCTTGAAGGCCTCGGCCTCCTCTTCGCTCCAGGTCGCCGCATCGCGGTGCACCGTGGCCAGCACGCTGGCGGCCTGCTCGCCGCCCATCACCGAGATCCGCGAATTGGGCCAGGTGAACAGGAAGCGCGGGCTGTAGGCCCGGCCGCACATGCCGTAGTTGCCGGCCCCGAAGCTGCCGCCGATCAGCACCGTGAACTTCGGCACTTCCGCGCTCGCCACCGCCGTCACCAGCTTGGCCCCGTCCTTGGCGATGCCGCCGGCCTCGTACTTGCCGCCGACCATGAAGCCCGAGATGTTCTGCAGGAACACCAGCGGAATCTTGCGCTTGCAGGCCAGCTCGATGAAGTGCGCGCCCTTCAGCGCGCTTTCGGAAAACAGCACGCCGTTGTTGGCCAGGATCGCCACCGGCTGGCCCCAGATGCGGGCAAAGCCGCAGACCAGGGTCGTGCCGTACAGCGCCTTGAACTCGTCGAACTTGGAGCCGTCGACGATGCGGGCGATCACCTCGCGCACGTCGTAGGGCGCGCGCACGTCGGTCGGCACGACGCCGTAGATCTCTTCCGGGTCATAAAGCGGCAGTTCGGCGTCGGCGATCACCGCCTCGTGCCGCTTCTCGGCATTGAGGTTGGCGACGATCGAGCGGACGATCTCCAGCGCATGCTCGTCGTCATCGGCCACATGGTCGACCACGCCCGAGCGACGGCCGTGGGTGTCGGCCCCGCCCAGCTCCTCGGCCGAGATGACCTCGCCGGTGGCGGCCTTCACCAGCGGCGGGCCGGCCAGGAAGATGGTGCCCTGCTCGCGCACGATGACGGTCTCGTCGCTCATCGCCGGCACGTATGCGCCGCCGGCCGTGCACGAGCCCATGACGCAGGCGATCTGGGCGATGCCCCGGGCGCTCATCCGCGCCTGGTTGAAGAAGATGCGGCCGAAGTGGTCGCGGTCGGGGAACACCTCGGCCTGATGGGGCAGGTTCGCGCCGCCGCTGTCGACCAGATAGACGCACGGCAGGCGGTTCTGCTCGGCGATCTCCTGGGCGCGCAGGTGCTTCTTCACCGTCATCGGGAAATAGGCGCCGCCCTTCACCGTGGCGTCGTTGGCGACGATCATCACCTCGCGGCCCGACACCCGGCCGATGCCGACGATGATGCCCGCGCCCGGCGCCTCGCCCTTGTAGAGGTCGAAGGCGGCCAGCTGGCCCATCTCCAGGAACGGCGAGCCCGGGTCGAGCAAGCGCTCCACGCGCTCTCGAGGCAAGAGCTTGCCCCGGGCGGCGTGCTTGCTGCGGGCGCTCTCCGAGCCGCCCAGGGCCGCGGTCGCGACCCTTTCGCGCAGTTCCTCCACCAGGGCCGTGTTGTGGGCAGCGTTTTTCGCGAACGAAGCGCTGTTCTTGTCAATAAGCGTGTTCAGCTTCGGCATAAGCGAGGCATAGCCTTTTCCGTTTCACACCGAAAGCGGCGATATTCGACCTTCCCAGCATGACTGGCGTCGCCCCCGGTGCGTGGTCCCCGTCCTTCGACGAGCTCAGGATGAGGACCATTTACAAGCCCGCGCATCTTACAAGCCCGAGCGTCGGAAAAACCTCATCCTGAGCGTGTCGAAGGACGAGGTTTTCGTTCAGTACGCCCGATGTCGCGCTCTTCGGGATGTTCCATCCGACGCGAACTAGCTCTAGCGTCCGTCTCGTGGTCACCCTACCCGACTTCATGGCCGACTCGGCCCTGGCCCGGCTGTTCGCGCGCGAAGGGCGCGAGGGCGACGCCGCCTGGTTCTCCCTGCCCGGCGGCTCCCTGCTCTATGCGCCGGGCGAGGCCTCCGACCACCTCTACTTCCTGCGCACCGGCCGCCTTGGAGCCTTCAGGCGCGAAGAAGGCCAGGAGCCGCAGTTCCTCGGCGTGATCCGCCCGGGCGAGCCGGCCGGCGAGATGGCGATGATCGCCGGCGCCCCGCACTCGGCCCACATGGTCGCCCTGCGCGACTCGGAGGTCCTGGCCCTGCCCCGCACGGCCTTCTTCGAGGCGGTCGAGCAGGACCCCGACGTGATGATCGAGCTGTCGCGCCTGATGATCCGCCGCGCCCGCCAGGCCGGGGCCCACGCCTCGATCGGCGATCCTTCGGTCTACGGCTTCATCGCCGCCAGCGACGGGCCGCCGATCCGCCCGATCGTCGAGCGCATCGCCCGCTGCATCGCCTCGCTGGGCTACGCCGTCACCGTCGAGGGCGGCGAGAGCCTCTTGGCCCCCACCGAGTGGTTCAGCCGCGTCGAGCGCACCCACGACTTCGTGCTGTACGTCGCCGAGATGGGCGAGACCGCCTGGAAGCACGTAGTCGGACGCCAGGTCGACCGGCTGTTCCGCGTCGGTCGCGGCGACCACCGCCCGCCGGTGGAGCTGCCGACCTACGCTTCGCGCCCCTTGCAGGCCCAGCGGCTGATCGACCTGATCCTGATCCAGCCGCCCGGCGCCAAGCGGCCGCAGGGCTCGCAGGCCTGGCTGGAGGCCACCGACGCCGCCCGCCTGTTCCATCTGCGCGAGAACGGCCTGGCCGACGTAGAGCGGCTGGCCCGGGTGCTCACCGGCCAATCGGTGGGCCTCGTCCTCTCCGGCGGCGGCGCGCGGGCCTACGCCCATGTCGGGGCCGTCCAGGCCCTGCGCGAGCGCGGCGTGCCCATCGACTTCGTCGGCGGGGCCTCGATGGGGGCCATCGTCGCGGCGGGCCTGGCCATGGGCTGGGACGACGGCGAGATGGAGACCCGGATCCGCAAGGCCTTCGTGGACTCCAGCCCGCTGGACGACATCGCCTTCCCGCTGATCGCCATGACCCGGGGCGAGAAGGTCAAGGACCGCCTGCACGAGCATTTCGGCGACATCGACATCGCCGACCTGTGGCTGCCGTTCTTCTGCGTGTCGTCGAACCTGACCTCGGGCGCCTATCACCTGCACCGCACCGGACCGCTGCACCAGGCGCTGCGGGCCTCGATCGCGCTGCCGGGCGTGCTGCCGCCGGTGGCCGACGGCGAGGCGGTGCTGGTCGACGGGGCGGTGATGAAGAACTTCCCCGCCGACGTCATGCGCGCCTTCCAGCTGGGACCGATCATCGGCGTCGACGTCACCCGCGGCCGCAGCATCACCGCCGACGACATCGTCACGCCGCCCTCGTTCTGGCGCTGGCTGGTCTCGGGCGAATGGCGCAAGGGCCCGCCGATCGTCGCCCTCTTGATGCGCGCGGCCACCGTCTCCACCGGCCGCGACCTCGCCGCCAGCCGCGAGGCCAGCGACGTGCTGATCACGCCCAAGCTGGAAGGCGTCGACATCCGCGACTGGAGGGCCTTCGAACCGGCCGTGGCGGCGGGCTTCGAGGCGGCGGCCCTGGCCCTGGACAGCCTGGAGGTTCCGGTGACGCAGCTTCGGCGCAGGAAGAGCCTGGCGGAGATGGACGGATCCTCCCCCTGAAGGGGGAGGTGTCGGCGAAGCCGACGGAGGGGGATGGGGCTTCAGAGCCAGCAACCACCTCGACCACAGCAGGAACTTCCCCCTCCGGCCCTTCGGGCCACCTCCCCCTCCAGGGGGAGGATCCTCAAGCCCGCGCCACCACGAACAGCCGCGTGAACGGCAGCAGCGTGATCCCGTCCGCTCGCCGCGGATAATCCGCCGCCAGCCGCTCTCGCCACGCCGCCAGGAACGCCGCCGTCTCCTCGCCCGGCTCCAGCCGCTCCAGATACGGCCGCAGGCTCGTGCCCGAGGTCCAGTCGACGATCGGGTCCTCGCCCTCCAGGGCGTGGACATAGGTCGTCACCCAGACGTCGAGGTCGCTGGCCAGCGGCGAGAGCCAGTCGTGATAGGCGCGCGGGTCGTGGCCCTGGCGCACGCCGTCCAGCGCCGCCAGCTTGCCGGCCCAGGGGCCCTGCCCGGCGACCTCGCGCAGGCTGCGTCGCCAGCCGGCGTCCTCGACCTGCGGGATCTGGCAGGCCAGCACCCCGCCGGGCGCCAGGCTTTCCAGCAGACGCGGGAACAGCGTCTCGTGCCCGTCCAGCCATTGAAGGGCGGCGTTGGTGAAGATCAGGTCCGGCGCGACGGCCGGACGCCACGCGTCGATGTCGCCCAGCACCCAGTCGACGTCCGCGCCCTGCCCCCGGGCGCGCTCCAGCATCTGCGGGCTGGAGTCCAGGCCGTGGACCACCGCCCCGGGATGCCGCGCGGCCAGCAGGGCGGCATGCTCGCCCGGGCCGCAGCCCAGGTCCCAGATCTCCGTCGGATCAAGGTCGCGGGGGATCTTCAGCATCAGGTCCAGGGCCGGCCGATCGCGATAGGCGCGGTAGCGGGAATAGACGTCGGGATCCCAGGCGGGCATGGCGCGACTCTCTGCGACAATTCGCGCAGGACCATGCCGGGGCGCGTCGGTTTTGTCGCATATGAAACCATCGGCCGGCTTCCTATCTTAGAGGGGTAAGAGCGACGCAAGCCGCGCCGCCCAGCCATCCAGAGGAACCATCGCCGTGACCCGCACCGCCGCTACCGCCGCCCCCCACGCCCAGCGCCCTCGCGCCGTGGCCCTGGCCGCGCGCGTGAACGGCCCCCGCGTGGCGGCCTTGGCCCTCAACCTTGGTCTCTGGACCCTGATCCTCCTGGCCTGGCGCGCCCTCTAGCCGGTCACCAGGAGCGCGGCCCCGGATCGCGCATCGTCCCCCCTTTGCGCGAACCGGGGCTGCCCCCTCGCCTCCTCGTCGAAGAGCTCGCAACGCGGCGGCTCTTGCCAACGCCTCTCGCCCACCCAACCTTAGGGGGGCGTCAGGTTGTGACGCGCAGCCGAAAGGAGGTGATCCAGTGTCTCATTTGTCGATCGCGAACGCGCTGGAACGCTCCGTGAAGACCATGGGTCAAATCTGACCTCCAGCGCCTTTAGCGGACAAATGCCGTCCTTCGGCCGCGCGCCCGAGCGCTGGCCGTGAACGGATCGGAAGCCTCGGACACGGTCCGGGGCTTCTTTCGTTTCGGAACGACGTTTTGCGAATAGAAAATCTCGGCGCCCATGCGCCCGGCCCGCGCGTCTCGACAGCGCGGCCGACAGACTCGCCAGGCGCAATCACGCCCGGCGGAGCCCCCCAGAAATGGAATTCGCCCCGCCCTCTGCAGGACGGGACGGTCAGTGCTTGCCGGCGCGCCCGCAACCCCTTGCGAACCCGCCTTCCGGAAGCGTCGACCACGGCACGCACACACAACGCCGAGAAACGCGACCACAATCTGTAGTGACTAAAAGACCGCTATAGACACCGGTATCCTCGTCGCGCCTGAGCCGCCTTCCGATGGCTCCGGGCGCGCCGCCGAAGCGACCGGTGGGATGACTGTCCCTCCTTGCTGACTACCCCAGACGGCAGGCGGTTCGGAGGGGGCGGTTGGAGCTTGGGAAGGGCCGCTTGGGCATCTCCTGTCGCTTCCTCTCGATCCCGATCTTGCCGTCGGCCGGGCGCGCGGACGCGCCGAATGTCGCCACACTGGGCAGGATGAGCGTCAAAATCAAGCACTAATCCCGATTGTTGCAAAAGCATTCCATGATGTGGGAATAAAGTGCTTTAATTGTCACATGAATGGGGCTACGGGCCTCACGGACGTAATTTTGTCTCCGGACCGTTGACTCCGCGCTTCGGTTTGGAAATGGATGGATACGTTCCGTACGCAGAGACCAAAGGTCCGCGGCGGGACGACAGACCGCCTTAGACAGTGCCGCGTGCCCGCAACACGCGCACGATCGCAGAAGATCGAGATACGGACCGGCGCAGCGTTTCGCCGCCGGCCGTCGAGGCGTCAGCTCCTTACCCCAGGCCCGCCGTCAGGACTTGCCCGCCAGAGCGCACAGCGCCGCCGGGACCGTCCTGCCCCTCGATCCTCGCGCATCGCAACGGCCCAAGGCCCGGGACTTCCGATTCGACTGCCGGTCTTCGTCGGACGCTCCCGCCGCCCAGGCTTCCATCTCACGACTTTAAGGCCAGCCGCCTCGAGAGACGCCGCTGGTCCGGGCGGTTCGCCGCCCACGCTTGGAGGAATACTATGAAGGTCAACACCAAGGCCCGACGCGATAACGGGCTGATGCGCACTTCGGGCATGGCTGCCATCCTGCTGATGATCGGCGGCGGCTCGGCCCTCGCCCAGACGGCTCCGGTCCCGGCCCAGGACGCCGGCGCCGCGACGGAAAACGCCGTCGAGGAAGTCATCGTCGTCGGCACCCGCGCCAGCCTGCAGTCGGCCATGGGCCGCAAGAAGCGCGCGAACACCGTCTCCGACTCGATCGTCGCCGAAGACATCGGCCAGTTCCCCGACAAGAACGTCGGCGAAGCCCTGGGCCGCATCACCGGCGTGCAGCTGGCGCGTGACTTCGGCGAAGGCAACGCGGTGTCGATCCGCGGCGTCGAGCCCGACCTGAACCGCGTCGAGATCAACGGCGTCGGCGCCCTGTCGACCGCCGGCAACCTCGGCGTCTACGGCGGCGGCGGCCGCTCCAACGACTTCCGCGAACTGCCCTCCGAGCTGGTCAAGTCGATCGACGTGTTCAAGGGCTTCACCGCCGACATGACCGAAGGCGGCGTCGGCGGCACGGTGGCCGTGACCACCAACAAGCCGCTGGACTTCAAGAAGCCGACCTTCTCGATGACCGCCTCGGGCCAGAAGCTCGACACCATGGGCGGCTGGAAGCCGCGCGGCAACCTGTTCGGCGCGACCCAGCTGTTCGAGGGCCGCCTGGGCCTGATGGGCAACCTGACCTATGACCGCGTCCTGACCCGCGGCGACTACTACGACGGCAACTCGTGGGCCCGCCTGGCCGACTTCGACAACTCGGCCGAAAAGACCGTCGAGTATTACAACCCGGCCTACAACCAGACGGTCAACGACTACCTGCGCGGCTTCAACACCGAGGCCAGCTGCTCCAGCGTCGTCACGCCGGACTCGTCGGTGCTGTCGAACGCCCAGGCCCGCGCCGCCTGCGAAAGCCAGTGGTACGACTACAGCCCGCGCGTGCCGCGCTATCGCGTCTGGGAGCGTGACTCCAAGCGCTCGTCGGCCGAGCTGACCGCCCAATACAAGTTCACCGACAACCTGACGGCCTACGCCACGTACCAGCGCCAGAAGCGCGAAGACGTGATGAACGACATCAACTACGGCACCGGCCTGACGTCGCTCGACGCCCTGAACTACGGTCCGGGCTGCGCCCGCGTCACCGCGGCCACCGCCCAGAACGTCCCGGGCGTGAAGGTCGACGCCAACCACAACGTCACCGAGTTCGTCATCGGCGACTGCGTCACCACGGCCAACCGCGGCGGCAACAACGCCTTCAGCATCTCGTCGCGCGACTTCACCTACGAGACGGAATCCGAGTACGTCACCTACGGCTTCAACTACCAGAACGAGCGCTGGAAGATCGACTTCGTCGGTTCGAACGCCTCGACCGAAACCATCAGCGAGACCAACAACGCCTCGGTGTCGTTCAACACGCCGGGCCTGAAGGTCACCCTGGCCGACGGCACCTCCGCGCCGGTCTTCACCTTCGCGCCGGGCTTCAGCCCGTCCGACGCCGCGGCGGTCAACCAGTTCCAGATCCAGTACCGTCCGTCGCAGTCGGCGAACTCGGAAGACCAATACAAGATCGACTTCGAGTATCGGACCGAGCTGCCGATCATCAAATCGATCAAGTTCGGCGGCCGCTATTCGGACGCGCGCACCTCGGGCTACGGCTACGGCGGCCGCATCGTCAGCGGCGGCGCCGATCCGGTCAGCGCGCTGGACGACATCGTCATCTACGCCAACTCGGTCAACTCGACGGCCACCGTGGTCAACGGCCAGGCCGCCGACCAGACCAACCCGGTGCTCGGCAACGCCTACCAGACCGCCTACTGGAACTCGACCGAGACCTGGTCGCGCGCCTTCGCCAACCAGGTCTTCGCCGCGGCGATGACCGACCTGCCGTCCAACTTCTACTATGCCGGCAACGGCCTGCCCTCGACCTGGAAGTACCCGACCTTCGCGGGCATCTCCCAGTACCTGGACACCAGCCACTTCAACCTGAGCAACCTGTATCAGGGCGTCGGCAACGACGGTAAGACCTACGATCAGATCCCGTATGTGATCGACGAGAAGACCAACTCGCAGTATCTGCGCCTCGACTACGGCTTCGAGCTGGGCGGCCGCGAGGTGCTCGGCAACTTCGGCCTGCGTCGCGTCTACACCGAGACCACGGCCACCGGTCAGGTGACCCGTCGCGAGACCCGTCTGGTCAACAACGTCGCCACCACGACCGTCGTGGCCAACACCCCGGCGACGTTCAAGCGCGACTACACGATCTATCTGCCGAGCTTCAACATCCAGACCTGGCTGATCGACAACCGCCTCAGCGCGCGCGCCGGCTACGCCCAGCTGATGGCCCGTCCGGCGGTCAACTACATGATCGCCAACATCGACTGCACCATCAACTACACCAACGACGGCACCGACCTGGACGGTCCCGACAGCTGCACCGCCGGCAACCCCGGCCTGCGTCCGTACCGCGCCGACCAGTACGACCTGTCCTTCGAGTGGTACCCGAACACCGACACCCAGCTGTCGGCCGGCTTCTTCTACAAGGACATCAAGACGTTCTACCTGTCGCAGCGCAGCAACCTGGGCCAGCAGGACATCTTCGGCGACGGCGTGCTGTATTATTACAACACCTACATCAACGGCGACGGCGCCAAGATCTCGGGCGTCGAGCTGACCGCCAAGACCGCCTTCACCTGGCTGCCGGGCCTGCTGTCGGGCTTCGGCGTCGACCTGAACTACACCTACCAGACCGCCAAGGACGTCGGCGTCTACAGCTCGCTGGACGGTTCGGACCTGCCCTATCCGGGCCTGTCGGAGCACAGCTACAACGCCACGCTCTGGTACGATAAGGGCCCGATCAACGCGCGCCTGGCCTACCAGTACCGTTCGGAATACCTGGTCACGGCCGCGGACCAGTCGGGCAACCCGATCTTCCGCGACCCGACCGGCTACCTGGACGGCAAGATCACCTGGCGCACGCCGGTGAAGGGCCTGTCGTTCTTCGCCGAGGGCAAGAACCTCACGAAGGAAGACGAAACCAGCTGGGCCGGCGACATCCGCCTGATCAACACCGGCTATGCCGGCCGCCGCTTCTTCATGGGCGCCACCTTCAAATACTGAGGCGTCGCGAAAGCGAAACGAGAAAGCCGTCCCGGGCGACCGGGGCGGCTTTTGTTTTTTCCCTCTCTCTAAGAGAGAGGGATTTTCGAGCCCTTCTTCTTGCTCAGGTTCAGCTCCACCCCGGCCCGGAACAGCGCCTTCAGCGCCGCCTCGTCGATGTCGGCGCCTTGCGGGATGTCGATGGCCCGGCGGGTGTTTCCCTCCAGGCTGGAGTTGAACAGGCCCGCAGGATCCGGCAGCGACGCCCCCTTGGCGAAGGTCAGCTTGACGTAGGCCTTGTAGGTCTCGCCGGTGCAGACGATGCCGGCGTGCGACCACACCGGCGTGCCGCGCCACTTCCACTCCTCCAGCACGTCGGGGTCGGCCGCGTGGATCAGGGCCCGCACCCTGGCCAGGGTCTCTCCGCGCCAGTCGCCCAGCGAGGCGATGCGCTCGTCGATCAGCTTGCTGGCGTCCGCCCCGCTCTGGGGCTCGCCCTCTGCTCCCGCCTTCATCTGCTTACTCCCTCACAGCTTCTCGCCGGGCAGGGCGGCGGCCTGCCGCACCCAGTCGGCGAACTGGACCTCGTCCCAGCCCCTATCTTCGTAGACGTCGAGATAGCGCACGCTGGCCTGCTTGGACGGCCCCGGGGGCGGCGGCTCCAGGGCCGCGCCCCTGAAGAAGGCCACCTTCACGTAGCGGGTCATGCAGTGCAGGCTGAGGAACCAGCCCTCGCCGTCCGGCGCGCCATAGAACGGCGAGTTCCACTTCACCGCCTTGCGCACGCCGGGAACCTCGCGGGCGACCACGGCGTCGATCCGCTCGCCCACCTGGCGCTTCCAGCCGGGCATGGCGGCGATATAGGCCTGGACGGGTCCGTCGCCTTCGCCCTTGGGGATCTGCGGATTGCCGCCCGAAAGCAGCTTCACCGGCGCCGTATCGCCCGTCATCGCTCAGCCCTTCCTCCGCCAGCGCAGCACATAGGGCAGCGCGAACAGATAAAGCCCCGAGACCAGCAACAGGATCAACGGGATCAGGGCCAGCAGACCCACCCACGCCGCCGGCTGGCCACGCGTGCTCATCATCACGATGTAGGTCAGCACGCCCAGAGTGAAGGCGATGGAGAGCCAGCGATGGCTCTGGCGGATGAAGCCGCTCATGGAGTCCTCCCTTTGTTGTGGTTGCGTGGTCCTCGTCCTTCGACAAGCTCAGGATGAGGACCATGGCCGGCTCTGCGGTTGAAAACCCTCACCCTGAGCCTGTCGAAGGGCGAGAGTTTCGCCCCCTACCCTTCCTTCGCCAGCAGCCCGTCCAGCTTGTCGAAGAAGGTCTTCCAGCCGGCGTGGGCGCCGCCATAGGCCTGCTTCTGGTCGGGGCGGAAACCGGCCTGCTCCATGCGCAGGTGCGTGCCGCTTTCCGTCGGCGTCAGCGTCAGGGTGACGATACTTTTCAGGCCATAGGCCGGGTCCTCGTGCTCGAAGTCCCAACGATAGGCCAGCACCCGGCCGGGCTCCAGCGTCAGGACCTCGCAGTCCAGCGTGCCGCCCCACTCGCCCTTCAGCTGGAAGCGGTGGCCGACCTTGGGGGCGAAGTCGTTCTTCATCAGCCATTCCTCGATCAGGTGCGGCTGGGTCAGGGCCCGCCACAGCTTTTCCGGGGGATGCGAGAATTCCCGCTCGACGACGGCGGTGCGCGTATCGGTCATTGGTCCATCCTGCTGAGCAGATCCTCGAGGGCGTCGAACCGCCCCTCCCAGAACCGCGCCATCTCTTTCGTCCAGTCCGCCAGCGGCCCCAGGGCCGCCGTGCGCGGGCTGTAGTGGGTCTGCCGCCCCTCGTGCCGGTCGGCGACCAACCCGGCCGCCTTCAGCGCCGCCAGGTGCTTGGACACCGCCGGCTGCGACACCCCCGCCGTCGCCGTCAGCGCCCCCACCGTCTGCTCGCCCTCACGGCACAGCCGTTCGAACAGAGCCCGACGGGTCGGGTCGGCCAGGGCGCGGAACAGGAGGTCGGTCTGGGTTTCCATGGGCGAAATCGATAACTCACGGGTTATGAGACTTCCATAACTTGTGAGTTATGGGTGAGTCAATGGGCTCTGTCCCCTCCGGCCCGCCCATCAAGATGCTCCCCCTGAAGGGGGAGCTGTCGCGGAGCGACTGAGGGGGCAGTGGCTGCTGGTGTTGGGGCGCACTGACGTCATCAGGCGCCTCCCCCTCCGGCCCTTCAGGGGGATGGTCTGGATCAGCGAACCTCCCCCTGTGGGGGAGGCGATCGCGCAGCGATCGGTGGGGGGAGTTGGTGCGAGCCTTCAAGCGCCTGGGAAGCTGAAAACGTCCCCCCTCCGGCCCTCCGGGCCACCTCCCCCAGAGGGGGAGGATCTATCGGCGCCGGCGCTCCTCAAAGATGCTCCCCCTCTGGGGGAGCTGTCGCGGAGCGACTGAGGGGGTCCGCGCGGACGCGTGACTGCGGCGCTTCAAACGAGGTCAAGGATCCAGGGCGCCCCGCCCACGCAACGCCTTCCCGGCCATAAGCCGCTGAAAAGCCCCACCTGCGCCCCGGCCCATCCCCGCCTGCTCCCTTCACCCCATACTCGCCGGGTCTCGAAGCGATGGGGAGGGCGCGCGGCCAGCGACCTTCGCGGTTTCGGGATGCAGTCGAGCGGGATCGAGTCCGGTCGGGAAAACCGGACGCTCGGGGACCTGGCGCTGGCCAGGCCCGCCCGCCGTCGGCTTCGTCGGGGACAAACGGGCGAGACGTTCCTACCCAGGACATCCCCGCCCCGCGGCGCGCCTTCCGGGAAACCGGCGGGCGCGCTCCGGCAAGGCGTCAACAGCGCCGCCGGCCGGAGGCTGATGGAAAACGGCGGCGCGGAGCGTCCGGGCTTCGTCGAAACGGTACTTGCTCAAACAGCTTCCGGGCGCAGCCCGGCGCTCCGCCCCCTCCCCGATCCGGGCGCCCTTCGGCGCCCGGCCGATATCCCGTGCCCGTCAGGAGGCCCCATGGCCGGATCAAAGACCAGGAAGCCGCGCCCTCGTCGGGGCCGCTCGCGCCGCGCCCGCGACAAAGCCGCCCTGCGCGCGGCGGTCGTCGCCAAGGTCGACCAGCTCGTCGCGAGGATGCTCGCCCGGAGGGCTGATCCGGCCTACGCCCCGACCAACTCGCGCCCGATCAGGTAGCGGCGGATCTCGTTGGTCCCCGCGCCGATGTCGTAGAGCTTGGCGTCGCGCAGCAGGCGCTCGACCGGCCACTCCTTGGTGTAGCCGGCGCCGCCCAGAGCCTGGATGGCCTCCAGCGACACCTTCACGGCGTTCTCGCTGGCCATCAGGATCGCACCGGCGGCGTCGAAGCGGGTGGTCTTGCCGGCGTCGCAGGCGCGGGCCACGGCGTAGACGTAGGCGCGGGCCGAGTTGAGGGCCACGTACATGTCGGCGACCTTGCCCTGCATCAGCTGGAACGAGCCGATCGCCTGGCCGAACTGCTTGCGGTCGCGCACATAGGGCAGCACGTAGTCGAGGCAGGCCTGCATGATGCCCAGGGGGCCGGCCGACAGCACGGCGCGCTCGTAGTCGAGGCCGCTCATCAGCACGCCCACGCCGCCGCCCACCGGGCCCATGACGTTCTCTTCCGGGATCTCGCAGTCCTCGAAGACGAGCTCGGCGGTGTCGCTGCCGCGCATGCCCATCTTGTCGAGCTTCTTGGAGACGCTGAACCCCTTCATGCCCTTCTCGACGAGGAAGGCGGTGATGCCGCGGCTGCCCTCTCCGGTCTTGGCGTAGACCACCAGCACGTCGGCGTGCGGGGCGTTGGTGATCCAGAACTTCGTGCCGTTCAGCACGTAGCGGTCGCCGACCTGCTCGGCCCGCAGCTTCATCGACACGACGTCCGAGCCGGCGCCGGCCTCGCTCATCGCCAGCGAGCCGACATGCTCGCCGCTGATCAGCTTGGGCAGATAGCGGGTCTTCTGCTCAGGCGTGGCCCAGCGCCGGATCTGGTTGACGCAGAGGTTGGAGTGCGCGCCGTAGGATAGGCCCACCGAGGCCGAGGCGCGGGAGATCTCCTCCATGGCCACCACGTGCTCGAGATAGCCCAGGCCCAGACCCCCGAACTCCTCCTCGACCGTGACGCCATGCAGGCCAAGGTCGCCCATCGGGACCCACAGCTCGCGCGGGAAGGCGTTGGTCTCGTCGATCCTGGCCGCCAGCGGCGCGATCTTGTCGGCGGCGAAGCGGGCCGTGGTTTCACGAATCGCGTCGGCCGTCTCGCCGAGCGCGAAGTCCATCGAGGGTGCGGTTTGCAGCGTCATGCCCGGATGCATAGCACAAACGCCCGCCGATCAACGAGACCGGCGGGCGTTCATGCTCTTTTGTTCGTCGATCAGGGGTCCGACCGGCCTTTCAGCCACAATGTTCGACGATCATTCCTCGTCGAGATCGGGCCCGCCCAGCTTGCGCAGCAGGAGATAGGCCGAGACCGCGAAGCAGATGACGCCGATGACGCTGGCGCCCCAGCCGAACATGCGCACGGCCGTCAGGCCCGGATCGGAGGCCACCGACAGGTTCCACAGCACGCCGCCGCCGAACAGGGCCAGGCCCAGCAGGCCCAGGCTGACCAGCAGGCTGCCGTTGCCGAACACCGGCTGCTCGGGCGGGTTCAGCGGCACGTCCAGGGTCTGGATGTCGACCTCGGCGCCGCTGGTCGAGAAGCCGCCGAGATTGAAGGGCGAGCGGGTCGGCTCGCGAGCGGTCTCGAACAGGGTCGGCTCGACCTGCGAAGCGAGGGGGGCCTGGGGCGCGGCCGGCGGATCGGGCACGAACAGCGGGGCCTGGGCCGGGACCGGCTCTTCCGGCGTCAGGCGGAAGGGCTCGAGCGTCGGCGCGGGCTCGACGGGCGCGTGCAGCACGGGCGCGGGCGCGGCGGCGGCCACGGGAGCCGGCGGTTCCGGCATGGCCAGGTCCTGCACGGGCTGCTCGACCGGGCGAGCGGCCGGTTCGTCGGCCAGGATGGCTTCCAGGCGGGCGCTGACGGCCGCGGCGGCCTGCTGGCTGGCGCTGGGGGCGTCCTCTTCCGGGACAGCCGGCGTCAGGGGCGCGGGGCCTTCCTCGCGCTCGGCGACGGCCTTGTCGCCCTCCAGCCGGGCCGAGACGGCGGCCGGGGTCTGTTTCGGCACGGCGCAGCTGGCGTCGTAATCGACCTTGGGCCGCAGCACCGGGCTGGGCGCGGGCACCCACTGGCCGTCGGGCGGGGTCAGGAACAGGGTCTTCTCGGCGGCGCGGCGACGCACCAGGGCGTCGATGACGATCCGCTCGCCCTCGAAGTCGGCCTTGCGCCACATCTCCATGGCGCAGGCGGCCTGCAGCAGCGAGCCCTCGTTGATCCGGCGCAGCACGCCCGAGCGCATGAAGTTCTCGGTCCCGATGTTGAACGCGAAACAGGTCAGGGCGTCGAACTGGTTCTGGTTCAGCGGGGCGTAGGTGTGCTCGTTCACCGCGTGGGCCACGGTGATCAGGTCATAGAGCAGCAGGGCCTCGGCGTCCTGTTCCGAGACGGTTGCGCCCCCCCGGGCGGTCAGGGTGTGCCCGTAGCCGATCGTCCAGCGGCCGTCGGGCAGCTGGGCGGCTTTCTGCCGATAGCCCTCGAACCTCTTGATGAGATCGACGGCGGCGCGGGAGACCTGATGACGCGGCTTCATCGCGAGAAACGACCCAATTTGAAACAGGGGCGGATGCCCTCGCCTCGTCCCGCGCAAGACTGGCGCCGTTTGCTCCTGTTTTCACTTCTCCCATGGGGAGAAGGAGGGGCCCGTCCCGACGCATGTCGGGATGGGAGGATGAGGGGGTACGCCGTTTGAAGGCGGCCATGAACAAGCAGGATGTCGGCCAGGGTCCCTACGCCCTCACCCTCCCATGCTTCGCATGGGCCCCTCCCTCTCCCCACGGGAGAGGTGTGACATCGTCAGTTGAACAGCAGCGCCGCGATCAGCAGCACCGAGAAGAAGCCCGCGAAGTCGGTCAGGAAGGTCACGAAGATCGACGACGACACGGCCGGATCGCGGCCCATCTTCTCCAGGGCCAGCGGCGCCAGGATGCCGCCGACGGCGGCGGTGAAGATGTTGACCACCAGGGCCAGGGCCACGGTCAGCGACAGCTTGGGATTGTCGTAGAAGACATAGACCGCCGCCCCCATGACGACCGCCAGGGTCAGGCCGTTCATCACCCCGACCAGAAGCTCGCGCATGACGATGCGCGTGGCGTTGGCCGCGGTCAGCTCCTTGCTCGACAGGGCGCGCACGGCCACGGCCAGCGTCTGGGTGCCGGCGTTGCCGCCCAGCGACGAGACGATCGGCATCAGCACGGCCAGGGCCACCAGCTTGGAGATCTCGGCCTGGAACAGCGCGATGCCGGAAACCGAGATGGTCGCCGTCAAAAGGTTCAGCAGCAGCCACGGCAGGCGCGAGCGCACGATCTCGACCACGCTGGCGTCGCGACCGACGTCCGACACGTTGGCCAGCGCGAGAATGTCTTCCTGCGCCTCTTCGCGGATGACGCCGACGATGTCGTCGACGGTGATCTGGCCCACCAGCCGCCCGCCGGCCTCGACGACCGGGGCGCTGATCAGGTGATACTTGTCGAAGATGTAGGCCACCTCCTCCTGGTCCATGTCGACGGTGATCTCGGTCACCGGCTCCATGATCTCGGCCAGGGGGGTCTCCAGCTTGCTGGTCAGCAAGAGGCTGATCGGCAGGGCGCCGACGGGCGTGTACGAGGGGTCGACCACATAGACGTCGAAGAACAGCTCCGGCAGGCTGTCGCCCGACTGGCGCACGTGCTCGATCGTGTGGCCCACGGTCCAGAACTGCGGCGCGGCCAGGAACTCGCGCTGCATCAGGCGACCGGCGGTCTCGTCCTCGTAGGACAGCGTGGTCTCGATGGCCGCCCGGTCGGTCTCGCCCATGGCCGCCAGCACCTGGAAGCGCTTGGTGTCGTCCAGGTCGTCGATGACGTCGGCGGCGTCGTCGGTGTCGAGCTCCTCCAGCGCGCGGGCCAGGGTGACCGACGGGGTCGCCTCCAGCACCTCCTCGCGGATGTTGTCCTCGAGCTCGGAGATGATCTCGCCCAGCGCGTGGGGCGCCAGGACGGGGATGACCTCCTCGCGATAGGCGGCCGACAGGAAGCCCATCAGGTCGGCGACGTCGGCGGGATCCAGCGCGCCCACCAGCTCGGACAGGCGCGCGGTGTCGCCGCGATCGGCCGCGTCGACCACCATCTCCACATAGTCGGGCTTGAGGGCGTAGTCGTCGCCGAGCGCCAGGTCCTCGAGGTCCTCGACGACTTCCGGCTCGGGAATGGAAAGGGCGTGGCGCGCGTCTTCGCTCAGGTCGGCTGTTTCCCGGGTCATGGGGACCTCCTGATGTCGATGCGTGACTGCGCGCGCGTGATCCGAATGATTGAAAGCCTAAGCTTGGCGGGCGGTTGCTCCCAAACCTTGGCCGAAAAATGGTTAGAGCGCGGAAGGCGATTCGGAAACCGAAGCCTGCCGCGCTCTACGCAAGTTCACCTGGTGCGGTCGAGAAGACTCGAACTTCCACGGGTTGCCCCACAGCGACCTCAACGCTGCGCGTCTACCAATTCCGCCACGACCGCTCGTGGTGAGGCGCGGCAGGTAGCAAACTGAATCGGCTTTGGGAAGAGGAGAGTTGGATTATCTCAAAGAACCCACAGGGAACTTCAGGCGCCGCCGGCCATGTAGTCGTAGACGTCGGCCGGACCGGTCACCTGGATGGCGATGCGGTCGTCGTTGATCTGGATCTCGCCGCGGGCGATCGGGTGGTTGTTGGCCAGGATCCAGACCTCGTCGTTGGTCTTGGCGTCCAGCGGGATCACCGCTCCGCGGCCCATGCGCAGCAGTTGCTGCATCGGCAGGATCGACCGGCCGAGCAGAACGGAGATCTCGACATTGACGGCGTTGACCTGGCTCACGAAGTAAGGCCCCTGGAACTGAAGTTGCCGAGCGGCGGGATGACCGCGCCCCGGCTCATGCAAGACTAAGGCCGCATGCTTGATCGCCCGTTAAACCTTGAAGACAAAGGCCTTCCCGATTTGTCGCGCCCCGACGGGGCGCCGGCGGGGTGGGCGGTTTCGACCGGCTACGTGCCCTACCCGGCAGCCGTTGCCGCCATGGAGGCCCGCGCGGCCGCCATCGCGGACGGCGCGGCGGGCGAACTGATCTGGCTGCTGGAGCATCCGCCGCTCTACACCGCCGGCGTCTCGGCCAAGACGACCGACCTCCTGGAGCCCGAGCGCTTTCCGGTGTTCGAGAGCGCCCGGGGCGGCCAGTTCACCTATCACGGCCCCGGCCAGCGGGTGGCCTACGTGATGCTCGACCTGACCCGGCGCGGGCGCGACGTGCGGGCCTTCGTGGCGGCGCTCGAAGCCTGGATCATCGACGCCCTCTCGGCCTTCAACGTCACCGGCGAGATGCGCGACGGGCGCGTTGGCGTGTGGGTCGAGCGCAAGGGCCCCGGCTGGTCGCGCGAGGACAAGATCGCCGCCATCGGCGTCAAGCTGCGCCGCTGGGTCAGCTTCCACGGCATCAGCCTGAACGTGGAGCCGGACCTGTCGCACTTCTCGGGGATCGTACCCTGCGGTCAGGTCGAGCACGGGGTCACCAGCCTGGTGGACCTTGGCCTGCCGGTGACGCTGGACGAGGCCGACGAGGCCCTGAAGGCCAGCTTCCGCAAGGTGTTCGGCGCGGTCGAGGACGCCGAGGCGCCGGTGCAGGGCGACTAGATAGCGGGAGCCTTGAGGGGCGGCTGGCCATAGCGGTTGGCCCCCTGCTCTCCGCCCATCACGCCCAGTTCGACGATCGCCCAGACGATCACCAGGGCGAAGACGAAGTCGAGGAAGTGCTGCGGGGTCGGCCAGACGGCGACCAGAGCCACCAGCACCAGCGCCGCCCACCAGCCCGAACGACCGCGGTCGTGCAGGCGCTTCGAAAGCACGCAGGCCCCGCTGTAGAACAGGGCCGTATAGACGAGCCACCCGGTCAGCAGCCGCAGCACGTCGCCGGCAATGGCCTCGTAGAGCACGGCGACGCCGATCAGCACGGCCGAGGCGATCAGGAACGGCGCGCGCGCCAGCCTGCCCGTGGAGGACAGGAACAGCTCCGCCCAATCGATCCGACCGTTCATCTAAGGCTCCGCGACTCTCTTGGTGCGGAAACTAGGCGCAGGCGAGCGCCAGCGGAAGTCGCCGCCGGGTCACACCCTCAGGCGAAAACCTCTTCCAGGCTCTCGTCGCCATAGGGCGAGAGGCCGAAACGGTTTCCGCCGGCCTGCCCGCGCAGGAAGCCAAGCTCGACGAGGCTCCAGGCCCAGCCCGCCAGCGGCACGACCAGGAACAGCAGCAGCCATCCCCGCCCCTTGCCGCGATCGTGGCAGCGCTTGAGCGTGATCGCGTACAAGGCCCAGATCAGCGGGGCCGACAGCGCCAGGCGCAGAACGGCCTGAGGACTGTAGATCGCCTCGCCCGGCGCCACGCTGACCGGAATCAGCAGGTTGACGGCGACCAGTCCGGCGAAGACCGGCAGGCCCAGCAGCCAATAGTCGCGGCGAACCAGCCGGCCGCGAAAACCGAACAGCTTGCCGGCCAGAGACCTCATGCGAAGACCTTGGCCACGTCGTCCTCTTCGCTGCCGCCGATGCCCTTGGGCGACGGCCCGAAGCGGTTGCGGCCCTGGGTGCCGTCCAGGAAGCCCAGCTCGATGAAACTCCAGATCCAGCCGACGATCGGCACGAGGATGAAGAAAGCCACCCAGCCGCCGCCCTTGTTGCGGTCGTGGCAGCGCTTCAGCATCAGAGCGATGCCGATCCAAAGACTCGGAATGTAGAGCAGGAACGAGATGGCCTGGCTGGCGGTCGAACCATTCCCATCCAGGGCGCTCAGGCTCCAGCCGTTGAGCGCCAGGCTCTGGACAAGATCGACGATGGCGATGCTGACGTTGGCCGCGATGCTCAGCAGCCAGTAGTCGAGACGCCGGATACGGCCGGAAAAGCCGAACAGCTTGTGCTTCACGTCCACGGAATCATCCCCCGATTGATTTGGACCGCGACCTAAACACAGACGTCATTCGAACTCCACGAGCACCTGATCGGCGGCGACGGGGTCGCCGGGCTTGGCGTTGACGGCCTTGACGACGGCGTCGCGCTCGGCGCGCAGGATGTTCTGCATCTTCATGGCCTCGAGGACGCAGACCACCTCGCCTTCGCGGACCTGGCGGCCGACCTCGACGTCCATCGAGACGACGAGGCCGGGCATCGGCGAGAGGATGAGCTTGGAGGTGTCGGCCGGGGCTTTGGCGGGGAGCTTTTCGTGCAGCTCGGCGCTGCGGGCGGTCAAAACGAGCACCCGGGCCTTGGCCGCGCGGTGGCGGATGGTGAAGCCCTCGGGCGCGGGGGCGACCTCGGCGGTGAAGGCGGTTCCATCGAGCACGCCGCGGAAGGTCGCCAGGCCCGGCCGCCAGGCGATGTCGGTCAGCTGGAGCGACCGGCCCTCGTCGAGGAGGTCGACGGTCAGGGACTGGCCTTCGCCGGAGAGATGCACCCGCTGCTTGCCGTGGCCGATCACCACGGTCCAGTCGCTGCGGGCCCGGCCCAGCCGCTGGGCCGCGATGCGCTGCATGGCGCAGCCGACGGCGGTCAGCAGGTCGGCCTGGAAGGCGGTGGCCTGGGTTCCGGCGAAGCCATCGGGGAACTCGTCCTTGATGTAGCTGGTGGCCAGCTGGCCCGAGACGAAGCGCGCCTGGTCCATCACCGCGGCCAGGAACGGCACGTTGTGGCCCAGGCCCTCGATGTGGAAGTCCTCCAGCGCCCGGGCCATGCCCTCGACCGCCTCGGTGCGGGTCGGGGCCCAGGTGCAGAGCTTGGAGATCATCGGGTCGTAGAACATCGAGATCTCGTCGCCCTCGCGCACGCCGGCGTCGTTGCGGACGGTGTAGGAGCCCTTCTCGCCCTCCGGCGGCGGGGCGTAGCGCACCAGCCGGCCGATGCTGGGCAGGAACTTGCGGTAGGGATCCTCGGCGTAGATCCGGCTCTCGATGGCCCAGCCGTTGATCGAAAGATCCTCCTGGCCGAAGGCGAGTTTCTCGCCGGCCGCCGAGCGGATCATCTTCTCGACCAGGTCCAGGCCGGTAATCAGCTCGGTGACCGGATGCTCCACCTGCAGGCGGGTGTTCATCTCCAGGAAGTAGAAGCTCTTGTCCTGGCCGGCGACGAACTCGACGGTGCCGGCGCTGTCGTAGTTCACCGCTTTCGCAAGAGCCACGGCCTGGGCCCCCATGGCCGCGCGGGTCTGCGGATCGAGCAAGGGGCTCGGCGC